>CAZFWE010000044.1:0-9505 GCA_964522685.1 uncultured bacterium
CCCAACGTACCGAAATTTAACATCCCATAGGAAACTCCTTCTGCTCCCTCGATCGCCGCCTGTGTTTTGCCCTCCTCATCTCCGATGGTCGAAGCGCGGTCGTATTTTTTCTTTTCCCGCAAGGCAATATCGCTAGCCCCCCAGAGGCCCAATCCTGCTGCGGCAAGTCCTGAAAAAGGGATAAAAGAAGTAGCGACCCCGCCCGCAGAACAACTATTTCTAGCTAGAGAATTCAGATCCAATGCAATGGCTCTTACTTCCCCTAAGCGAGATCGAGGCGTCACCGGATCGGTTTTCATCGGCTCAATTGATTTTGCTTCTCGGAAGGCGGTGGGAAATTGAACTCTCGCCACATCATATGCCTCGCGCATTGCAGACAAAAGTTTTGGAAATTCTTTGAGGGAGCCTGCTGACTGAAAGGATTTGCCTCCGTCATAACTCACGAAAACGTTCCCATCAACTGTCGTCTTTGCAGTAAAGCGCATCCGATTGCCAGCGAACTGAGGCATACTAGGATCATTCAAGAGGTCTGAATAGCCTTTAAAGATTTTTTCGCGAATAGAAGCTGGTAAAGCTTTCACTTGCCCAGAATCGAGCGTTACCTGACCGAATAGGGAAAGGCTCTCCATAGAATGTATTTTCCAATCTACTGAATTCGCCATAACAACAGCTCTTCTTTTGCAGTTTTAGTATTAACATTATATCATATTATATTAATTAATACAACAAATGATGACATATTAAGTGAGTTGAAAAGTGATTTTTATTAGGATAGGCTATTTTTGGGAGCGGGAAAATGGGTTCTTCCAAAGTTCAATAAGTTACGAGTTTGTGTTCTAAGCCCTTTTTCTTCTTCTTCTTCTGAAAATAGTTTTTCTTGCGAGTCAAATTCATCATCCTGTGAATCCATTTCTTCCGATGCTAGATCCTTTGGAGGCGACAGTACAACAGGCCTGGGCGGTCTTCTCGGCAACAATTTGGAATCAGAGTCGACTAACGATCTTCCCGTCAGAGAGCTATCCAAAGAAGAATCAGAACTTTGAGAAGCCGTGGAAGCAAATAATGAATTTATCGATCCAACAGAAGGATCTAAATGACTTGATAAGGGAGGCGCAATATAATCGCAAATATAAGAAGGTTTCATCAAGTGATAATTTACATATTTCATCACCTTGTGCGCCGTTACAGTCCCACCATTGGAATAATCGCTGATAAATTGATCAGTCTCTCCTAAAGCCTCTTTCAATTTTTTAGCATCAAAAGAAATATCCTGCGTCTTATCCTCTCTCACCCCACTAGAAATGACTACCACTGACGCTTTTTCGAGTCTAGAATTATAGGAGCATTCCATTTGCCAGTTAGAGGGGATTCTTGGATCAGGCAGCGTCTGTTCAGCCATCTGTGCCCAAATCGCTTGGATTTTTGGGATCGCCCACTGATAATGAGAAATAGCATCCCCTTGGGAAAAATCAATGTCGATGTCATACGAGACCCCATCGATCATAAGAGCGTTATCGATCGTGCGGCGATCGAGGCTCAATCGAGCTTGGTTGTTGATCCCTACCCTCGGATGTGCTGTATTTAATTCCAATGTCATAATAATCTGTCTTTTTAATAATATATTTTATCATAATAAATCAAATAAATCAAAACATTTACAATCCAATAAAAAACAACGCTTAAAATTAAGAACTTATGCAAATCGCTTGCGCCTTTCAAGGAAATCTTTTAAGCTATCCCTGAATGACTCAGATAGAAGACGTACTGCCCGCCTACAACACCCTTATGAAGGCTATTCTCATATTCGGGCCTCCCGGTTCGGGGAAAGGCACCTTGGGCAAGTTCCTCAGTTCCGCTGGCAACCATTTTCACCTTTCTTCCGGGGATATTTTCCGAAGTCTTTCTCCCGAATCCCCCGCTGGTCAGCTCTATCACAATTATGCCGGAAAAGGACTCCTGCTCCCTGATGAGATCACCATCCAAATCTGGCATCATTACGTGCATGGTCTAATCGCGACCAATCGCTATTTTCCTGCCTCCCAGCTGCTTCTTCTCGATGGCATTCCCCGTACCATCCGACAAACCGATCTTCTCCAGAAATATATACAGGTCGAGAAAATCATCGTTCTGGATGTGGAAATGATCGAAGAGTTGATCAAGAGGATCCAGCGACGCGCGCTCATCGAAAAACGCACGGATGATCTCGATCCGCAAGTCTTAAGAACTCGAATGGAAGTCTATCAGAAAGATACGATGAAAGTGCTTAAGCACTATCCCGACCGACTTATTGCCCGTTTCAACGGCAGCCAAAAACCTCTTGAAGTTCTCCGCGATGTTCTCGTCGGGCTCTCTTCACTCCTCGCAAAATAACGAGCAAACTGAGATTCTCCTATTCATCTTAATAGTAAATAAACGGCACAAGGTTTTCTTTATCTTGAAACTGTAGGCCCTGGAGCATCAGAACTTGGGGATTCAGAAGTAGATACAAAGGGGTCTTCGTCCTCATGAAACCTTATTTCATCAAGACTATTTAATAGTGAGTCGTAAGAGTCGTTAGCCTCAGCTTCTGGGATGCCTTGAACATGTACTGAATCAATCACACCTTCGTTGTCTGCGTTGACAATTTCTGCAGTTTCCGTCGCCGCAGGAGTTTGGGAACCTCCAAACCAGCCACCTAACGTTGGCATTGCTGGGACTCGATTCCAGATAGCACTAGAGATGTATGTTAAACCGTTGTAAGCAGCTGACACCCCATAAGTAACCCCACCTGTCACCTTTTGAACAACGGTTGGCGCGGTCTCATTCAAAATCTCCGAGGTGCCATTCAAGATCTCCTCTGCTTTTAAACGCAAATCTTGTCCGCTCGAATTATTTGTAAATTGATTAATTTTGCTCGCTAGTCTATCGCATTCATTGAGTAAAATCTGGATTTGGGTACCTCGATCCAAGTCTTTCTGTGAATAAGCGGAGAGATCCAGCTTAGCTCGACTCACTTTGTGTTCAATTTTATCAATCTTATCTTTATTTTCTTGAAACGCAGGGATTAATACTAAAAGAATACGCCTCAATCGCAACAATTTCTGTTGATGACGAGTTATACAATTGCTTAATGACCTCGCATTCTGATCCGTTTCCGTGATCTCACCTGCCTGAGCTTTCTCTGCAGCAACTCTGTATAACTTGGAAATCAGTGCGTAGTTAAAGGCAATAACCTGAAGCGAATCCCGAAACTCCGTGTAATTTGAGATCAATTGCTTCTGCAATTCAGCATGTTTCTCTTTTAAAATCGGCAATTCTTCGTCAATACATTTTTGAATGCGTGCGATTTCCGTTTTCTTTTCTTTTTCTTTTATTTTTTCTACTTCCTGACTATATAATTTAGCAATCTGCATTTTTAATTCATCGATTGTTCGACCATTATCATTAAAATCTAAAATTTTGCCTAATTTATCGGCCAGAATTTCGATGGAAATTTCGGCTGTGTCATCAATAGCATCAAGATCTATTTTTCTCGCGCTAAGGAGACTGCGTGCAGCACCTTGAACCAAGCTATTAAAGTGTGGATTAGGGGTTGAAGGATTGTACCTGTAGATAGCCCCAAGATTTTTAGCAATAGAGTCTTGATTTATTTTTAAACTGGATTCATTGAATCCGGATTTCTCGAGTTTATTCAATTGCTTTTTTGAGATATTACTTGCTCTTTCACAATCTAGCACCAAGCGATCAGTCGCAGCAGCAAGATCATGATCTGCTAATTCATGGAATCTCTTTTGAATCATATGAGACATTTTTAATTGAATATCCGAAAGAACGCCTTGCTTGACTTCTGTAAAGTTAGGCATGACCGTTCGCCCCTGAACATTATCAATGTTCGCTTCACTTTTTAAGATCAAATCCCGGAGATTTACACCTGCATGATCATTGCCATACACGTAAAGAAGAGGTCCATGTCGACGTTCATCCTTGGCAATTTCTGTATCAATGATACGGAATGCTTGAGCAAAGCCTACTTTCACAGCATATTCTGCAAACTTACTGCGTAATATTCTTATTTGTTGGTTGAGCGATTTTAAATTTTCAGTAATTTCTCTTTTTTGCTCAGTGCTCATCCCTGCTTCCACTTTTCTAGCTTGACTGACAATTTTTTCAGCATCAAGGCTTAAGGGAAATTCAGCTGTCTGATTATTCGCGATTTGCTGAACATGCGGAGCTAGTGTTTTCATTCGAGAAGGAGGGAGCTTAGAAGCTTCTGGATTTTTTCCAATAGGTAGACTGTCTTGTGATACATCTGCCTCTTTAAGAGGAACGCTCTTTCCATCATCCGGAACCACCCACTCATCTAAATTCTCTGACAAATCGTCCAATGGAGTTACTTCCTTCGATTTCAAGTATGTTGAAACCCCATAACCAATAAGACTCACCCCGAAGAAAACTCCTACCGCGATACCGGCAATAATACCAGTGGAGGCTCCCAATGCACCGGCAATCCCGCCCGCCGTTACCATTCCCCCCCAGGCCGCTACTACACTAGCTGCCTCAACCTTGGCAATATTTTTTTTTGTAAGAGAGTTGCTCGTTGCTGTAAAAGAGGTAGCAGATTCCCTGCTAAGGGGTTCAGGCAATGAATCGACTGTAGGGGTCTCGGGCAATACATCGCCGCCCCAGTCTTGAGCGACATCCCGGCTAAAGTCTGCTGGCAAAGGTAAAGAAATATTACTGCTGTTCATGTCCCCTCATTATTATTCTGTTTTATAAAACTGGAATTATAATCCCAAATTCTCTTGTTTTGATTTACGAATATTTTAATACTTAGTTTTTATTTAATCAACTATTAAAATTAAGCCTTTACAGCTAAAAAACAAATAATATTACTAAAACATTTAATTGAATAAATTAATTGGTATGAATATTGCGTAAATAGAGCTTATAGTGGTATGATCATGAGTATAATAATTGTATAAAACCAAGTAAAAGGAAAATAATATGGACTCAAAAAAAGATTCACTCATTGCTGCCTTAGAAAGCCAAGTTGACATGCTCGAAACAGAGCTAGACTATCTAAATAAAATTTTAGTTGAATGCGGCTTTCCGGAAGGGATCACGACTCTCAAGATGACAGTCCAAGAGCTGCTCGAGGAAGATGCCTCAGGAATCGAGCATCGATCTTCACAAGAGATCTAGACCAATATTCTTGAAATGGGTAAAGTAGTATCCTTAATATAAAGACTGCTTTACCCATGGCTAAACTCCTTTTTGAAGACACGAAAGAAGAATTTGAACTCCCTAACGGAGCCCCTATTGCAGAGGCTTGCGAACAGGCTGGAGTCCCTTTTGCCTGCACTGAAGGCGTCTGCGGAACTTGCGTAATCGAGGTCGTCGAAGGGATGAACAATCTTTCCGATTTCAATCAAGCAGAAGCTGACTTCCTCGGAGACCAAGACCGCGAACGCCTCGCTTGCCAATGCAAGATCAAAGGCGGTTGCGTGAAAATTAAATTTTAAAAAATATAGTTGGAATATGGAAAAAATCGTCCGTCAAATGACCATCGAGGAAGTGTTCAAGCGCTTCCCGAATAAGAGCCAAAAATTGGCTCAAGAAATGACTAATGCAGGGCTTCATTGTGTGGGATGTTCTGCCGCTACTTGGGAAACAATCGAGACCGGAATGTATGGGCATGGATTTTCCGACGAAGAGATCGACCGCCTCATCGATAAGCTCAATCAGATCCTCGCTGAAAAAGAAGATTTGAGCACCATCAGCATCACCGAGCGAGCTGCCAAAAAATTGACGGAAATCCTAGCGGAAGAGGAAAAAGTCGGCTGGGGACTCCGCTTCGGAGAAAAAGCCGCCGGATGCAGCGGTTTTGAATATTTCCTGGACTATTCCGAAAAGCCAAAACACGGCGATCTCATTTTCGAATCCCAAGGGATCCAAATTCACGTCCAACATAAGTCCCTAGACCGACTACTTGGCTGCGTGATTGACTATACCGATGGACTCCAAGGAGCCGGCTTCAAAATCTCCAACCCGAATGTAAAATCCGCCTGCGGTTGCGGCTCTTCCCACGGTTATTAATTCAATGTAAATGAGTTATAGAAGCTTGCCCTATAACTCATTTTTCTACTTAAATATGAGTTATAGAAAGGAATCTATCGCTCATGCCTTGGAACTGGGAATTACCCGATTGGCCAAAATTTATACACTGAATTTACAGATGAATCGCTCTACCGGAAATAGCTAGTGCGGCTTCTTTGAGCGCTTCCGATAAAGTGGGATGGGCGTGGCAGGTATCAGCGAGCTGATCAGCGTCCGCTCGCAAGCGCATTGCGATGCTCGCTTCTGCGATCAATTCAGAGGCGTGGGCCCCCAGAATATGGATGCCGAGGATTTTCTTCGTCTGCTCTTCCGCTATAATTTTGACAAACCCTTCTTCTTGCCCCGTGCAACGGGCCCGCGAATTGGCTTTGAATGGGAATTGACCTACTTTATAGGCGATCCCTTTGGCTTTGAGCTCTTCTTCGGTAAATCCAACGGAAGCGACCTCTGGGGTAGTATAGGCGACATTCGGGATGGTGGCATAATCGATCGATGGATGATGGCCTGCGATGAGTTCGGCGACGGCGACTCCCTCTTCAGAAGCCTTGTGAGCCAGCATCGGACCATTGATGAGATCGCCGATGGCAAAAATATTGGCCTGTGCAGTGCGAAATGAAGAATCGATTTGGACAAAACCTTTCGAATCTTTCTGGATGCCAACACTTTCAAGGCCGAGGTTTTCCGAATAGGGTTTTCTCCCGACGCAAACGAGAACGGCATCGCTCTCAAATTTTGCATCGTTTGCGATGACTTCGACCTTTTCCCCAACGATGGCTGAAGTGACTTTATGCGAGAGATAAAATGTCATCCCTTGTGCAGTGAGAATTTTTTGAAATGCTTTGGAAATAGCTCCATCGAATGCAGGACAGATCCGATCGAGGAATTCGAGAAAGACAACTTCAGAGCCAAGGCGACTGTAGACTGAGCCGAGTTCGACACCAATAACGCCAGCCCCAATGACTAGAAGCTTCTTCGGCATCGATGTAAATGCTAATGCCCCGGTGGAAGAAACAACTTTCTTTTCATCGAAAGGCAAAAAGGGAAGCTGAATCGGTTCAGAGCCCGTGGCGAGAATGATATTTTTCGCCTCGATGCTTTTGCCACCGACATCGATTTTAGTGGAGCTAACGAGCTTGCCATGGCCTTGAATCCAATCGATTTTGTTCTTTTTAAAAAGCCCTTCAATGCCTTGGTTGAAGCCAGAAATCACTTCCTCTTTGCGTTCCATGATCTTCTTAAAATCAACCGTTGCATGCGAGACTTTGATGCCGTGAAGCTCATATTCGTGCTCTAGAGCCCAATAGAGCTCGGAAGAATGGAGGAGCGCTTTCGACGGGATGCAGCCGACATTGAGGCAAGTGCCCCCGAGGACTTTGGTCTTTTCGATACAGGCGGTTTTAAGTCCTAGCTGTGCAGCGCGGATAGCTGCGACATAGCCTCCAGGGCCAGATCCAATTATAGCGACATCATAAATCAAGCAATAGCCTCGCCGGTTCTTCCAGATTCTTCTTGACATGCACTAAAAATCCGATCGACTCCTTGCCGTCGACAATCCGGTGGTCATAACTCAAAGCGAGGTACATCATCGGGCGGATGGCGATCTCATCCTCGATAGCGATAGGACGCTTGACAATATTGTGCATGGCGAGAATTCCACTCTGCGGCGGATTAAGGATCGGCGTAGAAAGTAAAGAACCGTAAGTGCCACCGTTCGTGATTGTGAAGGTTCCTCCTTGCATCTCATCGACTGTTATGCTTCCACTGCGCGCTTTTTCGGCGTATTCTTTGAGCTTCTTCTCGATATCGGCAAAACTCATCTTATCTGCATTCCGCAGCACCGGAACAAAGAGCCCTTTATCGGTGCCCACGGCAATCCCGATATCGAAATAGTTGCAATAGACCATCTCATCCCCCTCAATCCTCGCATTGATGTCGGGATATTCCTGGAGAGCGGCAACGCATGCTTTGACAAAGAACGACATAAATCCGAGTTTTACCCCATGCCGCTTCTGGAAATTCTCCTGTTCTTTTTGTCGCACTGCAATGACTATGCTCATATCCACTTCGTTGAACGTTGTGAGCATGGCGGTCTGGTTTTTCACTTCAACGAGTTTCTGCGCGATTACTTTGCGGAGCTTCGATATTTTCTTTCGAGTGAATCTCTCTTCTGGAAGAGGTTTAGGCAGCTCATTGACAGGAGCCGAGAAGCTTGGGCTAGAAACGGTTCGTTTTGTTTCTTGCAAAAATTCATCGGGCATTTTACGAGCAGATGCCATTGGCTCGGATGGAATTGGAGCGGGTGCAGCCTTCTTTTCTTCCGGTTTTAGAACTTGCTTTTCGGCGAGCTTTGCAGGCGGAGAAGTTTCGGCTTTTACTTGCGATGGATCGATGGAGCCGATCATCTGGCCTACTTTAACCAGATCCCCCGATTTCACGCTCAATGCCACCTTGCCAGCTGCCGGTGCATAGAGGACTTGATTGACCTTATCGGTTTCAAGCTCTAAAAGTTCCGCGTCCTGAGCTACGATGCTTCCCGTCGGCTTCAGGATCGCGCCAATGGTAGCCTCGACGACCGATTCGCCGAGAGAGGGAACTTTGATAGGAATACTCATTCAAATGCCTTGTCCATAAAATGTTCGACTTCTTGTTTATGCTGGCGGTACGATCCGGTCGCTACGACTGCACTCCGTTCGCGGCCGACATAGATCGCCTTCGGCAAGTAATCGCGGATAAACTCCCATGCGCCCATGTTTTCTGGCTCTTCCTGGACCCACCGCAAATCGAGGCATTTTGCGTATTTAGAGGTGATGACTTCCAATTTCTTCGCATGCACGGGATAGAGCTGCTCAATGCGGACGATAGCGATATCGCCCTGGTTCCGTTTTTCTCTTTCGATGAGGAGATCGTAATAGACTTTTCCTGAACAAAAAAGGACTCTCTTCGGATTGTCAGAAGCTTTTGGATCGTCGAGCACTTCTTCGAACTGGCCCGAAGTAAACTCGTTCAAAGTGCTCAAACAGGCGGGCTGTCGAAGAAGACTTTTCGGTGTGAATACAATCAGCGGTTTTTTGATTTTACGAAGCGCTTGCCGGCGGAGGAGATGGAAATATTGCGCAGGAGTACTTGCATTGACGACTTGGGAATTGTTAGAAGCGGCCAATTGCAGATAACGCTCGATTCGACCTGAGCTGTGCTCTGGACCTTGCCCTTCAAATGCGTGGGGCAAAAGGACGACCAGAGAGGAATAGCAAGATCCCTTCTTTTCTGCGGCCATGATGTACTGATCGATGACCGTTTGAGCACCATTGCTGAAATCGCCATACTGCGCTTCCCACAACACCAGCGCTTGTCTATAAACCCACGTATATCCGTATTCAAAGGCAAGACAGGCGTATTCAGAAAGAGGCGA
>CAZFWE010000044.1:9515-9867 GCA_964522685.1 uncultured bacterium
CCAAATGAGCCAACGGAAAGTAGAGAGAACCATTCTCGGCATCGACGAGAACAGCATGGCGCTGGCTAAACGTACCGCGACGACAATCTTGCCCGGCCAGTCGAATCGGGACATCCTGTAAAAGAAGAGATCCAAAGGCGAGAGTTTCAGCCATTGACCAATCGATTCCACCGGTAAGATTTTGACGAGCTTGCATCCACTTTGCTAATTTCGGATGAAGATGAAAATCTTTGGGAAGAGCGGCCGCCTTTTCTGCGACGTTGCGCAAAAGAGGCTCTTTCGCACTCGAATCGAACGGCTCGAATATCATCTCCGCTTTCGGCTGAACAAAACTAGAGCATGTAGATCCATA
>CAZFWE010000045.1:0-9299 GCA_964522685.1 uncultured bacterium
TGTTCATCGGCTTTTTCTGCTGCTCTTGTGATACCCACAACATCGTTGAAGCTTCTCACTATTTTCCCGCCCACAGTCCCAATTAAAAAACTGGAGGTTTCAACAACTACATATTTGGCCCCGCTACTTAAAACATTAAGTTTATCCAAAAAAAATCCCATAAAATATTCCATTACAATTTAAATCACAGATTATCATACATAAGATCCAGAATGTTTAAATACACAAAAAATATTTTATATTTTAAAATTATTTTTATTAATTTCAACGACTTAACTTTACTTTCACATAAAATCTTTAGTCGTTAATTTTTTGGTATCAAAATAAATTAGTTATGTCTTGGGTAAATTTTGAGAACATTTGAAGTGGTCCCAAGCGTCAAGACAGAAAATCGCATAATCTAAGCTAGTAACCTCGGTTTATCGAGTAGATGGTGAAGCTAATCTAGGTTTTTTCGGCTGAAAGGATACGCCCTTCCAATTTTTTCAGAAACATTTGTTAGGAGTAGCCAGCAGCATCTTATGAAGAGCCCTTTACAAAAGTCTTTGCAACAGGCATTTATTACCCTTGTGCGCAATTAGAGAACCTCTTGCGTAACCTAAACTTTTTAGTGTAAAATCTTTTGCGCGAAGGGGCAAAAGATGAAAAAATACAAAAAGATTAAAAAGCTAGAAGCGACTGAATTTAGAAGATTAACAGGTGTTAAGCCTGAAACTTTCTTAGAAATGGTTTTAATATTACAGCAAGCAGAGAAATTAAGAATGTCTAGAGGTGGAAAGCCTCTTGGGATCTTTCGAATAAGGAATTGGATAAGGCAATCACACCAATAGCCCCTTCTTTCCATTAATCGACTTCTCTGTACTGGACAAAAAATAATTTCATGCAGCGTAAGTCCCTGGTTGTGAACACACAAAACACGACAATAACCGCCTAAATTCTCTCAGCCCCATGTCCCCAAAAATCGCCCTCCGTATCCAATTCAGCCCCTCCCGAAATAAACTCCTAGCCTTTCTTCCATGAGCTTTGATCTCTATAGGGGCTTCCTGGGCCTTGATGTCTCCAGTTCGGTAAGCCCAGCAAAACCCAATGACCAATACAAACAGCAGTTTCTCAATTTTATCTGCGCCTACCATATGAGTGTCCTCCATCCGGAATCCCCGGCCTTTTAGGCACCCGAACAGAGTTTCGATTTCCCAGCGCCTACGATACAGTGCCAGTGGATTCTCGAACTCGACGTTGGAGACAACAATCATCTGCTCCTTAGCGCCCCTTCTTCGCTCAATGGAAATATATAGGGAATGACCCCACAGAATGATGGGGTAGTTCACAACCTTTTTACGCCCAAGATATTTGCGTAACATCCCTGCTAGAATTGTGTGCTCTTCCGTCGTTTTCAAATGAGAGTTCTGTTTGATCCTGATCACAAAGGGGATCTTGTTTGCGATCAGGAACTCAAACCATTCGGTACCAATGAACTCGCGATCAGCGAGAAGAACTTCAATTTTTTCGACTCCCAGTCGTTGGATGGCCTGTTTTAAAATTGCAACCCGATCCTCGAGGCAAGAGGTCCCCTCGAGGTCCAGTACCACCCAAAAGATGGGAATGCTGATGCCTAAATAGGCTACTGAGAGCACCAGGATATTGATGGGGTATTGTCCCCATTTCCAGTTCGTGCGATCGAGGATTAGAGTATATTTGTCTCCGAGAGGAAATATGCGAAAAACCAACAGAACGATAGAGCCTATGTCAAATGAGAATCCGGTGAAAAATCGACAGACCCTACGATAAGAAGACTCCTCCTTCACAGAGGTCTTGAAGGCCGCTGCAATCTGAGTAAGGTTAACCGTTCTAACGGCGAAAAGGGCTTGAAGAATCTGCACTAGGCAGTTAAGGCGGGACTTGTGCCAATCGAAAAAATCGGATAAAGTTTCTTGCAACTCGCTGATGTGTTTTATTATACCTCGATGCTTGAATAACAACGAGATATGATCGCTCCTCAGCGAGCCCTTGTCATCAACTTATTTTTTGTCCAGTACAGAGAATCGACTTATCGTCTCTATGAAATATATTCGATTTGCAATTGATTTTTTTATTGAAGTAAAAAAGGAGAGCTTGTTATCTTGTAAGACTTTTTTGTAGGAAAGTTATGACTACAAAGGCCATTACTGGCTCAGGAAGTGCTGAAGCGATCACCAGCTATAGAGAAGATGGTTGTACAAATGAAGGTGTTGATTTTTTAAGCTGGGCTCGCCGAACTGGTATTTGGGACGAGCGCGAAGTTGTCGTTTGGACGGAAGCTGTCGACTTTCACAGAACAGTAAAAAGGGCGCCTTTTAAGACTTCTTCTTCAGGATTCTGTTGTTTCAGAACAATTAGCAACTCAACTTGCCTGGATTGGTAGCATGGAAGCAGAGCGGATATTGCGGCACAGGATATTCAAGCGGTTCTTTCTTCACAGGACAGTGCGATTCAGTGGGTCAAGTACCAAAAGCATCAAGAAAAGTCAGCTGTTAGCAAATTCTGGAAAAAGCATAAAACAGCAATCTGGATCGGGCTCGGTATTGCCGCTGTCATTACTGCAGTTGCTATAGTGGCATTATCAAGTGGTGCCACAGCAGTTGCTGGAGCTGCGGTTGCAGGAGGAGCAGCTATCAATAAGATCAAGAAGAAAGATTCGGAACCAGACCAACAACCAAAGCGCGGTGGCGACGTCTCAGAAAGGCATACCCTTACTATTGAACCCAACAATTCGATAGAATCCATTGCCTTAACATCAGCTTATCCGGACTCGACTTTTACTGATTCCCTTGCTCGTCCTCTGAATTCTTTTAGTGAGATCCCCGAGATCTCTTTGGCTCCTTCTGATCTCCGCAACAAATGGGTATTTGGACCGAATGGCGTTTTCATAGACGGTCGGTACTTTAACTATATGGACATTTCCCCATCGACTCTTACACAAACTTTCAGCCAAGGCATCCCAGAATCGCTCCATCAACCTTCGACTACCGCTACAGAACAGCCTCTTTCTCCTCAGATCTATGCATTGGAGGCATCAATGGGATCAATACCTCCTGGGACAATGCTTTCTCCCATGCCAGCTATATTGCCACCTTTGCGCCAGGTCGTAGCATTGATTGGGTACATAACTGCTCTCATAACCCCGTCATTGATGTAGCTGAAGCATTAGCTCTGAATTACGGGGGCTTTTCGCCGAACACTTCTACACTTTTGCAAGAGAATTAGACAGATTTTCACAAGGCGAATGCTGATCGTCCTCACGCAAAATATCTTCAGATTTGCCATAGCCAGGGAGCTATCCACATCAGAAACGCCCTTGCAAGACTTCCAAAAGAAGTCCGCGATCGCGTGATTGTGCTTGCGGTTGCCCCCGCCACAGTAATTCCAAAGGGAGCTTGTTTTCAATCTGAACATTTCGTTTGTAAGGGTGATCTTATCCCCTATGGAGAGTTTCTCTTGCGGAATCTGGTCAGCATTGGGCTCAAATGAGGAAGAGCGCGCAAGAACGTTGATAGCAGATCTAGAAGAGTACGAGGGTCAATTCACTTTACTCGAGCCACATCCAGAAGCGACTGGCAGCGTCCATGATTTTCAGGGAATTACTTTTACGAAAACGCTTCAAAATTTCGTGCGAGACTATTTAGATCGCAATGGAGAATATCAATGAGATTTCTGTGGGTTCTAATCATCGGCATATCCATTTGTAGTTGCAATAGGGATCCGTTTTATCCGCTCAGCGAAAAAGAAAAAATAGTCAATGAGATTCTGAAAAAGACATCTATGAAACTTGCCCATGAAAAAGGATTGATTCCGTTTGGCGAGGGAGGAAGAATGATGGATCAGATCAAAATGCTATCGCTCGCTTTCTTATACCGCCATCCTATAGATATCGAAGAGGGACGAGAGTTATTGGTGTTTGCAGTACAAGAGTTCCTTGCAGAAGTGAATGCCAATGAGCGAGTGCGACCCTATTTGAACAATTTCCCATTTGAGCCAAAAAATATCTCTCTTAGCATTTATTTACAAAACCGGGATGGCTCCACTTTTGGTGCAGGGAAGTTGTCTGCTATATGGGCAAACGAGGGGATGATGCAGTATAAAATTGAAGATTCAAACAAAAGACTTGAGAAGATCCATCAAGAGACTTATCAAGAGGCGCTCCAAATCGTTGAACATATCTACTGAAATTCTTGAGAGGCCCCAAGTCCTCGAAGCAAATGGCTGCTTTTATCCAAAGGTAATGCCCAATCTCATCATTCACGCTGGCGATGAGAGTTATCCGATGGTCCAGGAAACCTTAGCTTTATCCTGGAAAGCCCTCTAATCTCACTTTCCTCTAGCCAGAAAAATAAAAAAAACCTACATGCAAGCTAAGCACTTCATTCAGGGATCTGCTGTGTTTTCTTTTGTTCGTCGATTTATCGCGTTTACTCTGGTTCTTTCTATGCCGGCATTTGCTGGACAAGAAGGGTTTACGGTGGTCTCCGGGGAGGCCTCTTCGCCCGTTTTTGATGCGGCTGGTGTTAAGACTGTCCATAGCAAAGACAAGGCGATTATCCATTGGGATAAATTTTCGATTCCCGCGGGAGAGGCGTTCCACTTCCAGCAAACGGGCAAAGAGGCTGCCGTCTTGAATCGCGTCCTCGGCGGAGAGATGAGTCAGATCATGGGTGCTCTCACTTCGAATGGCAGAGTCTACTTGATCAATCCGAATGGAGTTCTCATCGGGCCCGGCGGCCGAATCGAAACGGCCGGGTTCATCGCATCCGCGCTCGATATGCTCGATGCCGATTTCATCTATGAAAAAAGCATGCTTTTCTCCGGTGAGGGAAGGGGCCGCGTCGTCAACTTGGGGACGATCTTCTGCGAGAGCGGCAATGTCGCTTTGATCGGGCGGGTTGTGAGAAATGACGGAAATATTCAGGCTCCAAACGGGAAAGTGGGTCTCGGCGTGGGATCTGAGGTCCTGCTTTGTCCAGAGGCCACGCCTTACATATACATAAGAGCTGGGTATATCGAGGGAGACTCGGTATCGGCAAACGAGGGCGCTGCTTTGATGAACGAGGGTTCGATTGCAGCGCTAGCTGTCGAATTGAAGAGCGGTTTGAGCGTTTATGAGAAGGCGATTCAATGCAATGGAATGATTGATGCGCTGAATGTCAAAGAGATCGGTGGCGAGGTTTACTTAGTGGCCGATGAAGGCTGGTGCGATGTGCAAGGAGAGATCTTTGCTCGCAATGAGGAAGGCAAAGGGGGAACTGTTCAGGTGCTCGGGAAATCGGTTTCTCTCTATAACCAAGCGTTGATTGATGCATCGGGTGCGTTCGGCGGAGGAGAGGTTCTAATTGGGGGCGAACTGCAGGGAGGTAACCCCGATTTCAGGAAGTGTTCTCTGGCGGGGTTGCGAGAAGATTTGTGGAATATCCGTTCGGATGTGATGAATGCAGAGGCCGCTGTGGTCACAGAACGGGTCTCGATTAAAGCAAATGCCACCCAAAATGGGAATGGCGGCAAGGTCATAATATGGTCTAATGAGAAGACCTATTTTTCGGGATCCATCGATGTGACTGGCGGAAAAAGTGGGGGCTGCGGGGGCTTTGCGGAAGTTTCAGGGGACTGCCTGCAATATAGGGGCTTTGCAGATTGCCGAGCCTCTTTTGGGAAAACAGGGGACCTCTGGCTCGATCCTGCTGATGTAACGATCTCTAGTGGAAGTCAAACAGCTCAATTGTCGGCTATGAATCCTTACAATGCTGATCCTGCGGCTTATTATGGGGCGGCGGAGAATCAAATCATAAACACAGAGGTTCTCACGACGCAATTGGGTTCGACCAATGTCACAATCATGACCTATACGCAGCAAACTGTTACGGCTCTGAGCGGCGGTGCGATTACTGTGAGCTCCCCAGTCGCCTACTCCTCAGCGAACCAGCTCACGTTGATCGGGGATTCTTTTATCCAAATCAATGCTCCGATCACCAACTCCGGCTCTGGAGATTTCGTATTCACAGCACTTGGCAATAATGATGCGTCGGGCATCAGCTATCATGGGATATCATTCAACGCAAATGTAACTGCAGTAAGTGGCAATATTACGATTAGCGGGGAGGGAAGTAAACAGTTTGGCGGCTGTGGTGTCGATGTTGGGAATAGTACTGTGAATGCAGGGGGAACGATCACCTTTAAGGATTGTATCGGCGGTGGAACGGGCGTAGGGGGCAGTCATGGAGTGAGGATCAATGGAGGCGCGGTGATAGCCGCGGCCGATATCATCGCTTTCGATTGTTTTGGGGGAATGGGAAGCGGCAACGATATCGGTTTTTTCAATACGGGGTCAGTCGGTAGCAATAAAACCGAAAGCATTTCCATCACAGCGGGGTCTTTATCTACAGGAACTGCAATAGCCGGCGGCGGCAATGTCGGCATTTGGAATTTCAATGGTATCTTCCAAGTCGGCGATGGAGGGACGATTACTTTGAATGGCACTGGTGGTGGATCTTACAATACAACAGGCGCCGCTAACTATGGCGTAGAACTGTCGGGAACGAATACGATTATTCTCGGAACTGGGACCGGCATCGGTGTCAATACGCTCAACATTACAGGGATCGGAGGTGCAGGAACTAATGGCTTTCATCACGGTGTTCTCCTCGATGGTGCTACGACGATAAATCTGAATGGGACAAATATTTATAATGCTGTGAATTTCAATCATTGCGTCGGGGGCTCTGGCGGCACCGGTGGAGTCGCTGCGAACTATGGGATCCATTTCAATACTGGAATTTCTCTAGTGAAGGGAACGATCAATTTCAGCAACATCACAGGCGGGAGTAGTCCCACTTGCGGCAATCATTACGGAATCAATATTCAATCAGGACAAACTGTATCTGCGCCTAACATTATCGGCACGGATATCTTCGGAGGTCCTGGAACAAGCGATGACTATGGGTTAAAAGTCACAGGAACGCTCGGATCGACAGCTACGAGCCTTCTTTCTCTCTCAGCAGGAAGCCTTGGAACCGGCACGAATGAATACGGGATTTTTGCCGCATCGACAGGTGCGTTCATCGTAGGCGCAGGGGGAACTATGACTCTAAAGGGGACGGGAGGAGGTCTTTCTAATAGCACGTTGAGCGGCAACCACGGCATCGTCCTCAATGGATCTAGCTTCACTGCAGGGAATGCAACCTCTGCGGTATCGGCCATTACATTGACCGGAATCGGCGGTCAAGGCGGCAATTTAGGCAATTACGGCATTCACATCGCTGCGGCTACAGCTGTCACATTCAACGGCACAGCCGCGACGAATACGTTAAATTTCCTCAATTGCACTGGCGGATTTGCCGGTAGCAATAACTATGGCATCAACGTCGCTGCAGCCGTGACTGTCGGCGGTACAGGTGGCTCGATGACGAACTGCATCAATATTTCGGGCGGAGGGAGCTTGATGTCCGGAAGCATTCGTAATCACGGAATGCGCATCGCCTCTTCTTTCAGCGCGCCATCGATCACTCTCTTGGATGTAACAGGAGGTCCTGGCGTCGGAACTTCAGCTACAAACGGGAATTTTGGGCTCTTTGTGGAAACGGCGAGAGGTCTTTTCGGCGGCAGCGCAACGACTGCGATCCACGTCCAAGCTGGATCGGTCGGTCAGGGAAGTTTTGAATGCGGGATTGTCGTCGACAATGGCGGTGCGATTCAGATCGCCGACGGAGGGACGATGGTCTTGAGCGGTTCTGGTGGAGGAGTCTACAATCGTTCATCGTCTGCGAATAACTACGGAATTTTTATTTCGAGTGTGACAGGAACGGGTGGTGCAATTCTGGTCGGTCACGAGCTCGGCGGTGCTGGAGCGACTCTGACCGGCATCGGCGGCAATGGGGCTGGCGCGGCAGGGCAAAATCATGGCGTTCAAATCGCGAAACCTATTGCGGTGAACGGCTCGAATAACACGGTGAATTTCGCGAACTGCATCGGGGGCAATGGTGGATCCGGAGGCATTGCAACCGGTAACTACGGCGTGAATTTTGTGAGTAGCGTCAATTTCGCGAGCTGTGTGATCAAGTTCAATAACTGTTCGGGTGGCAGTAGTTTAAGCGGAGGCTATCACTTTGGCGTTAATATCGCATCTGGGCAAACCGTAACCGCTGCGACGATTCTCGGCGCTGAAATTTTTGGCGGTGCTGGCATGATGAGCGATTATGGATTGAATTTAGCAGGAACACTAGGATCGACTGCTACGGATATCGTTTCGATCTCGGCAGGGTCTCTTGGCATCGGCACCAATGAATATGGGATCCTTGCTGCAGCGACGGGGGCGGTCATCGTCGGTGGAGGAGGGACTATCTTGCTGAATGGCACGGGCGGCGGCATATGCAATAGCGGATCGAGCGGCAACCATGGCATCGTCCTCAATGGCGCTAGCTTTATTGCAGGGGATGATACGCCTGAGGCATCTGCCATTACAATCACAGGAATAGGGGGGCAAGGCGGCACTTTAGGCAATTACGGCCTCGAAATTGCTGCAGCTACAGCTTTCACATTCAATGGTACGGCCGAGACAAATACATTGAATTTCCTCAACTGCGTCGGCGGGTTTAGTGGCAGTCATAACTATGGCATCAACATCGCTGGAGCCGTGACTGTTGGCGGTACAGGCGGTATGACGGCAAATTACCTCAATATTTCTGGCGGCGGTAGTCCGGCCTCCGGAAGCACCAACAATCATGGGATGCGCATCGCATCTTCTTTCAGTGCGCCATCGATCACCCTGCTGAATGTGACGGGAGGCCCTGGAATTGGAACCTCGGCGACCAACGGGAACTTCGGCCTCTTTGTGGAAACGACGAGCGGTCTTTTAGGAGGTGCTGCGACGCTTGCAATTCACGCGCAAGCGGGAAGCATCGGCCAAGGAAGTTTTGAATGCGGAATTGTCGTCGACAATGGCGGCACGATCCAGATCGCCGACGGAGGGACAATGGTACTGAGCGGCACGGGCGGTGGGGGCTACAACCATTCAGGGTCTGCGAATAACTACGGAATTTTTATTTCGAGCGCGACGGAAAGCGGCGGAACAATTCTCATCGGTAATAACCTCGGGAGCGCTACTGCAACTCTGACTGGCATTGGCGGTAGTGGAGCCGGTGAAGCCGGACAGAACAACGGCGTCCAAGTCGCAAAAAACATCACGCTAAACGGCTCGAATAACACATTGAATTTCTCCAATTGCATTGGCGGCAGCGGCGGCCTTGGTGGCGCTACAACCGGTAACTACGGCATCA
>CAZFWE010000045.1:9309-9674 GCA_964522685.1 uncultured bacterium
AGTAGCTTCACTGGTGGTAATCATTATGGCGTGAATATCGCATCCGGGCAAACTGTGGCCGCAGCGACAATCCTCGGCAGTGAAATTTTTGGAGGGATTGGATCGGGTAGCAATTACGGATTGAATTTAGCGGGGACGCTCGGATCAACCTCTGCATATATTATAACAATCTCGGCAGGATCGCTTGGGATGGGAGCCAATGAATATGGGATCTTTGCCGCGTCGACGGGTTCGATCATCGTAGGAGCAGGTGGAACGATCGCGCTGAATGGGATGGGCGGTGGTGTATACAATAGTGGATCGAGCGGCAACCACGGCATCGTCCTCAATGGCGCTAGTTTCGTTGCAGGGAATGCTACATCTGC
>CAZFWE010000046.1:0-5325 GCA_964522685.1 uncultured bacterium
AGGTTGGCCTGCTAAAAAACCGGCCCCGATCAAGGCCAAGCCAGCAAGGACCAATGCGCCGACTTTAAGGACGGTTGAAGTTTCGTCATGTCGGAACCACTGCACCATCCGATTCATGCAATTTGGATTCTTTATCGTATATCCGACCAGAGGATTGGAAGGTAACCCGGTAGCTGCAACTTCTGCCATAATAAACCTCATTATTCCTTATTTTGGCCGAAATTATCTCATTTCTCTTGATTAATAGCAATCTGATTTCCCATCCGCCACCTAAATTTTTTAATTAACGTGCTACCCCGACACGCACTTAATTGATTCTTAAAACTCATAATTGCGAATTATTGCTCTACGCTCTATACTCGCTGACAGAGATTCAATAGAAAAAAAATTCGAGAGTTCCGCAAAGATGACATACCTCAGAGATTTCCGAGAAAGAATTCACAATAATGACTACCCAGGCTTCTTAAAAATTTGGGAAGAATATTGCTACGGCGACCAGCCCGACGGCGAAGAAATTATCGCTGTTTTAGAAAGCATCAAAGCGTCTGAATTGGCCAAACCATTCGGCATCCATGTCGAGCGGATACTACCACTTTGGCGCGAATTGAAAGATCCCGATCACGCAAATGGAGTTTTACGCCTTGTTCTGGACTTACAGACGACCAACAGCGAAGATCTGGCAGAATTGGCCACGGAGCATTTGAAAGGCCTCTATGAGAATGATCCTCTTCTATCGGAAAAATTTCGACTGATCGGCCTGAGAAATCGGGAAAGGTTCCAGTCGGCAATCCGCAATTTTGAACTTTTGACCCACTTCAAAAAGGGAAATTTTCTGTTCCATACAGCGGGATGGGGAACAGGGGAAATTTCGGATGTATCTCTCATCCGCGAAGAAGTTGCGGTCGAATTCGAATATGTCATCGGGATACAACACCTATCTTTCGAAAAAGCATTCAAAACATTGCTCCCTCTACCGAATGATCATTTCTACTCACGCCGATTTGGCTCTCCAGATGCTTTGGAAAAAGAAGCGAGGGATGAACCAGGCGAAATCATCCGTCTTTTGCTCCGGGATCTGGGCCCCAAGACCGCTGCAGAGATCAAAGAAGAGCTTTGCGATCTAGTGATCCCTGCTGCTGATTGGAACCGCTGGTGGCAAACCGCCCGATCAAAAATCAAAAAAGACACAAAAATCGAATCCCCCAAAGAATTGAAAGATCCTTTCCGCCTACGAGCAGAAGAGGTTCCTCACGAGCTTGCCCTGCATAAAGCTTTGGAGACAAAACCGAGCGTTCACGCGACCATCCAAATGGTCTACACTTTTTTACGCGATTTCCCAGAAACATTGAAAAATCAGGAATTTCGCTCCTCGATAGAAGCTCGAATGAAAGAAATTTTGACCCAAGAACAGCTGAGCGATGGTCAAAAACTGCAGATCCTCTTTTTCCTAGAAGACCTCGATGTCCCCAAAATTCTGCAAGAGATCAAAGAGCTCATCGAGTCTATGCCGACGATCTCCGATACGATCCGCGGAATCGACGTGATGGCCTTCCAAAAACGGACACTACAGCACGTTCGCAAACAACGCAAAGACTGGAAAGAGATTTACTTGGACCTCTTTTTCAGCGTCGAATCGAATTTGCTCCGCGATTTTATTCTGCACGAGTTGGATGCGCCGGAAACCAAAGCCGAATTAAAACAAAAGCTGAACACTCTTTTGATCCACCCGCTCACTTTTCCCGATGTCTTCGTCTGGTATTTTCAAAAAATCATCGTTCTAAAGTCGACGCTTCCCTTTGCGGATGAGGCCGGAAAAAACGACTTTTTTGAGGGGCTTCTCATTTTGCTCGACCACCTCGAGAAGAAGCCACAATACCGGGACCTGGCAAAAAAAATCCTCTCGATGATCACTGCGAACCACTATAAAATCGTCCGTGAAATCATGCAGCATTCAAGCCAAGAAGAAGTGAAAGAATATCTCCTTTTGGCCACTAAATGCAGATCAATGAGCGATCACGATATCAAAATCCTCCATTCCCTAGGAGAAGTTGTCCATCCATCACTGGCTCGCCTCCGCAAAGAAAAAGATCGCTCGACCCCGGAAGAAAATGTATTCTGGACTACGCAGGAAGGGTACCAAAGAACGCAGCTCAGGATTCAGCAAATCGCCACGGTCGAAACGGTAAATAATGCGAAGGAAATCGAGACAGCTCGTTCCCACGGTGACTTAAGAGAAAACGCCGAGTTTAAAGCAGCCCTCGAACGACGGGACCGCCTCCAATCGGAATTGAAGTTCTTGTCGGATCAGATTGCCAAGGCTCGGATTTTGACGCCAGAAGATGTCTCACTCGATGAAGTGGGCATCGGATCGGTCGTCCATTGCCGCGATTCGAAAGGCGAACATCTCCAATACACTCTTTTAGGACCTTGGGATGCGGATCCCGAAAAAAGGATTCTTTCACTCCAATCGAAACTCGCGCAAGCGATGAAAGGGCGAGCCCTGGGTGAAAAATTCGAGTTCCAAGGGGAAACTTTTACGATCTCTGAGATCAATAATTACTTTGATCAGAAACAGTGAACGTTTTATCGTGAGAAGGAGATGAAGATGGAAAAAAAATCAGCGCCTCCCTCTACGATTGAGCTCATCATCGCAAGCACGAACGTCCATAAAATCAGAGAATTCAAAGCGATGCTAAAATCGAACCATCGCTTCGACTTGCGCAGCTTGCGCGATTTCCCCGATTACATCCCGCCGCCGGAGATAGGAGCCACATTCGAAGAGAATGCGGTTTTGAAAGCGACGTACGCCTCTATGGCATTAAATCGATGGGTGATCGCGGATGATTCCGGGTTGGTCGTTCCGAGTTTGGGAGGAATTCCGGGCGTCTATTCGGCTCGCTTTGCCGGAAATGACGCTACAGACGTCGATAATCGCAAAATGCTGCTTCAAAAAATGGAGCATTTATTGGAAGAAGACCGGCACGCCTATTATGAGTGCTGCATCGTGCTCGCGTCCCCCTCGGGCGTCAAAAAATGCGTGCGGGGAATTTGCGAAGGAACCTTGCTTACGGCAGAAAAAGGCGGCGGAGGCTTTGGCTATGATCCCCTTTTCATCAAACACGGATATAACAAAACCTTCGCAGAACTTGAAGAAGCGACAAAAAACCGCATTTCCCATCGCCGAAAGGCACTCGACAAACTCATCCTCTCTCTTGAATCCGTTTTAGAACAGACTTCCTAATTGTATTTTTTAATCGATGGCTACAACCTTCTTTTCAGCTGGATCGAAGGCAAGGAATCCATCGAAAAAAAAAGAGCCCGTCTGATCATGTGGGTCAAGCGAGAATTTAAACGGATGAGCCTTCACGGAATCATCGTATTCGACGGTTCACACCGAAGAGATGAGGAAAGCGGCCTTTCTTATCCTAGCCCGATGGAACTGGCGTTTACCCCAAAAGGACAAAGTGCCGATGAAAATATCTTAGAGAAAATCGAAGCTCTCAAAAACCGGAAAAATGCGACCGTCGTCACCAATGATCTCGGCTTAAAAAGACAGGCAAGCGCCTTTGGCGCCAAAACCATGTCGAATGACGAATTCCTCGAATGGCTTCTAAAACGGGCTGTGAAGAAAAAAGTCAAACGACTGCCGATCAAAGATTCTCCGAGAGAGATTGAGCGCCTGACTAAAATTTTTGAAGAGAGGCTTTTGAAGGATTTAACGGATGATCTGGGAGGCTGGGAATGACTGCTATCTTATTCACTTTCCGCTCCTAGGATAGACACCTCTTTCGAAATTTCCACTTCGGCCCAAGGAAAAGCCAAAATCGCGCGCAGCGATTCGGCGGTCGAGGAAGAGCGATTGATTTGGACGCGCAACGCCTTGACCCCTTCGAGCCGTTTCAAATACCAACATCCAACTCGCCGCATATCAAGCAGAGCGCGCCGTTCTGGCTGATACCGGATGATCAAATCAAAATGGTCTAAAAGAGCTTCGCGAATCGCAAAAACACCCCGTTCCTGCACGGATACTCCATCGAGATGGCAAAGAATATCTTCCACGATCCAAGGTTTGCCCATCGCTCCACGAGCGACCAAGACGCCATCGCATCCGGTATCGAGCAACAGCCTTTCTGCGCTTTCAGGATCAAATACATCTCCATTTCCAATCACTAAAATATTCTTGGCCGCCTGCTTACAATCTCGAATGTGATCCCAATTCGCCGGGCCCTTATACCCTTGAGCGCGCGTCCGTCCATGGATGGTAATAGCCTTAGCGCCCGCTTTCTCTGCAATTTGCGTGATTTGAGCCGCATTGATGTGCTCCTCATCCCAACCCGCTCGAATTTTGACCGTCACAGGAATTTTGACCGAAGAGACCATCTCTACGATCATCTCTCCAATGAGATCAGGGGTCCGCAGCAGCCCCGAGCCGCTGCCGTCTTTGGTTACTTTATCCACCGGGCAGCCACAATTCAGATCCAAAACATCAAACCCCAGATCTTCAATAATCCTCGCGGCCGTTTTTACAAGTTTGGGTTTGCTTCCGCAAAGCTGAGCCCCGATCGGATGCATGTCGATCGTGTAATCGAGAAGTCGATAGGTACTCGGGTCATGACGAACCAAGGCGTCCATTTTGACCATTTCGCAATAGACGATTCCCGGCCGCCATCGACAAGCCATTTGCCGGTAGGGCAAATCGGAACAGCCGGCAAGAGGCGCGTAGAAAACTTTATTGGGCAATACAACAGAGCCTAATTGAAAATGCTTCCTCATAAAACAAGTCGGAGGAGAATCATTTCAAGCAACCGAAGGACAAAAAAGGCGAGAAGAGGACTGATATCGAGAACACCGCCCAAAGGAGGAAGGATCCGACGGAAAATATTCAAATATGGATCAGTCAAAAATGAGATAAACCGGACAAAATGATAATGATGCCATGTGGGAAACCAAGAAATCACGATTCGAATAAAAAGAAGAATCGTGTAGCAATAGAAAAACATTTGAATGATATTTGCTAGATAATGAGTCATCATGTCTAGCCATTTTAAATGAATCGGTGATTTGACTCAAGAACCTATCCCAGCAAAACAACCAAGGAAATATTTGAACTCAAAGCATCGCGTCTCTCGAAGGAAATCAACAAGAAGGCTACAATGATAACTATGGAAATACTCGGCATCCATTTCGATCGGCCTTATGTGCGGTGCGCCGCTGTCGAAATCAAAAGAAATAAAGCCGCTATCCAATGCCTGAAGTCCCTCACCCCAGACAATGTAAAACAGCTTTATATTTTTCTAATGTTTGAATAGCTAAATTGGCTTTTGC
>CAZFWE010000046.1:5335-9672 GCA_964522685.1 uncultured bacterium
TTTCGGAATGGAGAAGACCGATCGCCACCGGCTTGCACACCCTCGTCCGGCATCTCGATTTTAAAATTACTTCGGCAAAGCAGATCGAGCAGGGCCTTCCCTTTCAAATTGAGACGCTCACGCATATGAGCTTAGAGGAATTGACCTATGCAACCCAGATTCACCTCCATAAAACCGGAGCCGAATCGACCATTTTCCTCACTTCTAAGGAGTCTCTTAAAAGTCTTTTAAAAAAATGGTCTGACCTCTCCGTTGAACCCGACTTTGTCACTGCCTCCCCCGAAGCCCTCGTCCGTTTTGCCCAATTCAAATACCCAGCGCTTTCCTCTGCGTTCTTAGTCGATCTAGGATCCCAAGAATGGACTTGCGCGTGGATGGAAAAGGGAGAGATTAAAAAATCTTTTACCGTTCAAGATGGGATCGAATCGCTCCTCTTTGCGCTCTGGGAAGACCGAAAGAAAAGTCTATTCCCCAAAGAAATTAAAGGTATCGCAAAACAAATTGATCTACTGCAACTAAAATCTCATTTGAATCCAAAACTTTCGGAACAATTGATCGAATTAAGAAACAAACTGAACGGTGTCCTTTTCTCGTTCCAACAGGCAGGCGGCGTGAAACCCGTTTTCTTTACGGGCAGAACGGACGCATTTGGCAATCTCTCTAAATATCTTCTGGAAATAACTTCTGATCTTTCCGAGTTCGAATCCCCAATTCCACTCAATTTTGAAGAAGCCAAATGTGCGATGGCCATTGGATTTGCTCTTTCCAGATCGGTTAAAGAATCGATGAAAGTCCAATTTTTGAAGGGGGAATTTACCACTAAAAAAGCTTGGCGAAAATCCGGATATTGGGGGAGCGGATTGACTTTAGCCTCTCTCCTTTTAAGCGCAGCTTTAGTCTATTGCGGAAATCGCCATTTTCTGGGCATTCGAGAAGAAATGGCCGGCGCCTTGAAAAAAACAATCGAAAGAACCGATAAAAACCTGGGAGCCAGCCTCTTTACCGACGGAATAAATACAGGAATCGGCAGAGCATTCCAATCCATCCAAAAATACGATATAGAATCGCCCTATCTCCTTTCTTCCCCATCGGTATCGGAAGCGATTACCTGGATTTCTTCACATCCTCTTTTAGAAGCTCTTCAAACGGCAGGAGATCCATTGGAAATTCTCAATTTGAACTATCATCTTGTTTCTTTCCCACGTATCGGAGCTCTCCGAGATCCTTATACAGCAAAAATGGAACTCGAATTCCGCGTAAAAAGCCCCATGAGTGCGCGAAAATTTCATGAAGCTCTTCTCCAAGGAGATGCACTTGTCGATCCGAATCAAGAGATCTCCTGGGAATCGCTTTCGAATAGTTATAGAACTTCCTTTTATCTTAAAAACAGGCAGCCTTATGTTCGATAGGTTTTTCGAGGCAAGTGGCAAATTCTTTTTCCAAAAGATGCGTCCTCCCTTTTTCTTGCTTCTCCTTGGAATAGGCCCCTTTATCTCGAGTTTTTTATTGTTTAAGGAAAAACAATCGGTGGAAATTTTTCAGAATCAGTTCTCATCGATTGTATTAAAATCTAAAAGAGCTTTTGAAAAGAAAGCCAGAAAAGAAAATTTTTTGGAAACGCACAAAAATTCAGACCCCTACTTTTTAGATAAAGAAATCGAATCTCTTTCTTTCTTGGAAAATGAAAAGATGCTGTTGAAAAATTGGCTGTCTCATCCGGCGATCGCCAGCAAAGATGCTCTTAGGCAGCGACTCAATTTTTTAGAAAGCGGCCAAAACCGACTCTCTTTCACAGACGATGAAATTCAATTCTCAAAAACCTTAAAAGAGACTCTGGAAAAACAACGGGAGACCGTTGAAGTGGATCAAGATGATCTAAAAAATCTCCTGGCACTTATCGAAGAAGTTCCCTTTGAATCGATCCCTTTAAAAATAAACCGTCCACAGCTCATCATTTCCGATTTTTCCCTGACGAAAAAAACCACCGAACTTCAAAATGAAGTCTTTGAACTCAAAATGGAACTTCTAAAAAGAGAATTTCAATGATAAAACGAATTTTATTTTTAGCGCTTATCGCCATTTACGGATGCCATCGAACCGATTCGAATCTGGAAAGCCCTCTGGTATCCATTCAAATCCAAGACCGGAATGGATTGACTGAGACGATCAGCATTCCTGAACGATTGGAGGGCTTCCAAAAACTCGATTTTCTCTCCAGCCAACCCTATAAAAAAGTACTCCGCATCTTTAAGCAAGAGGGGAAAAATTCAGGGATCATTACCACATACCATCCGAATGGCTTGCCTTGGCAATATCTCGAAGTGCAAGATATGAGAGCCTTCGGATCTTATAAAGAATGGCATCCGAACGGAATATTGAAAATCGATGCAAACATAATCGGAGGGAGTGCCGATATCGTTCCGAATGCACAGCGCGATTGGCTTTTTGAAGGAATTGCTAGAATCTGGAACGACGAAGGGCAGCTACAAGCTGAGATCCCTTATCAGAAAGGGATGTTAGAAGGAATTTCGATCCATTATTATCCGAACGGGCAAATCCAAAAAAGATCGCCGTATCATCAAAACCATTTGGAGGGAGAGGAGACCGAATTCTATCAAGATGGGCAACTTTTCTCTAAAACGGCCTACCATTTGGGAATCAAAAACGGGGATAGCGTCGGTTTTTGGCCTAAAAAAGAAAATCGTTGGATTGAAGTGTATCAAGAAGGTTTGCTATTAAAGGGCCACTACTTCTCGATAGATGGTTCGATCCTATCGGAAGTCAACGAGGGCTTTGGGTTTCAGTCGATATTCCAAGATTCTACCGTAAGCCATATGATCGAATACCGCCGCGGACAGGCAGAGGGCCTCGTAAAAAAGTTTTCTCCAAAAGGGGAATTGAAGACCGTTTACAGGATTAAAAACACTCTGAAACAAGGCGAAGAGGTGGAATACTATTCCCAGCAAGAAAAAGAGGATAGAACCCAAGAATACCTGCCGAAACTTTCCATTTCTTGGGAAAACAATGCCATCAACGGAATTGTAAAAACTTGGTACCCCAACGGAAAACTCCAGTCGCAAAGAGAGTACGCACGCAACAAAAAAAATGGCTCTGCAATCGCATGGTATAAAGATGGCGCACTTATGTATATGGAAGAATATGAGGAGGATAAGCTTTTAAGCGGACAGTATTACAAGAAAAACCAAAAAGAAGCGATGAGCACCATCTCCAACGGAAACGGAACCGCGATCATCTATGACGAACAAGGAATCTTGCTTCGAAAAATCCAATATGTAAAGGGCAAGCCCATTGACCCAGAAAGCTGAAATCCGAAAATCGTTCTTGGCTCTCAGGGATTCTCTATCCCAGGGGCGCCGCTCGGAGGCGTCGAGTTTGGCTTATAATGAATTAGAAAAACTTCCCCACAAACTGATCCTCTCCTTCTTTTCCTTCGGATCGGAAATCGATCTTTATCCGTTCAATTGCCTATTGGCCGAGCAAGGGCGTCTAGTGCTTCCCAAAAGAAACGGGCCAGAGCTCGACCTCTATCGAGTGAAAGATCTCTTCAACGACCTCGACATCCTCTCCTTGGGTCTCCGCGAACCGATTCCCGGCGCCTGTGAAAAAATCGATCCGGCTTTCATTGATTTTGCCCTTGTTCCGGCCATTGTCTTCGACCAAGACCGATTTAGATTGGGTTTTGGAAAAGGGCTCTACGACCGCTTCTTGCGGAAAAACAAATTGAAAACGATGGGTGTCGGGTTTCGAGAACAGCTGATCGAAAGCCCCCTTCCTAGAGATCCCTGGGATATTGCCTTGGATTCACTTTGTCTTTTGTAGAGTAGAAGCGGGGGTTTTCTGATCCTGCGTTTGTTTCGGCTTACAGACTCGGGTTCCTTGGCAATCGTTCGCCCGAATAAGAGATCCCGGCGCCACACTCGGACACATCGAATAAAATTCCTCGGAAGAGCATTGCCAGATTACCGTATATGGGGTCAAAGAGACCTTGGGAGTCCCCGGATGCTTATATTGGGTTGGGTTTAAGCTCGATGT
Source organism: uncultured bacterium (assembly GCA_964522685.1). Lineage (GTDB taxonomy): Bacteria > Chlamydiota > Chlamydiia > Chlamydiales > SM23-39 > CAITMJ01. The sequence goes on from CAZFWE010000046.1 coordinate 9,389, forward strand.
CCAGGTGATTTGCTGACCGGGCTGAACGGTATTTTGACCGAGAAAAGTCCCATCAGCCGCTTGGATCGTTGCCGTTAAAATAAAAGGAGAATCATTCATGAGCAAAATGGTTCCATTATTCGAGCCCGCCATTGCCAAAATCGGCAAAAAGAAAAAGATTAAAGCCAATTTCTTAAACATCACATCTTACTTTGTAGACACTCTCTGAGCCCAGCGGAAATCGAGCCCCCCAATTGGAGAGAGAGCAACCTCTTCAACTCCTTCTTGCGCTAAGTAATTGATCG
>CAZFWE010000047.1:0-9668 GCA_964522685.1 uncultured bacterium
CCTCGCTCCTAGCCGCATCAAACGCACTCCCAAACTTTTCTACTTTCTGAAACGGGAAAAACGGTGCGAGTTCCACTTCCATTTTAGACGCTGCTTGTCCATATGCAATGATTTTCTTTATGATGCCCTGAAATTTTCTGATCCACGGCTGATAAGAAGCCCCTTTATCAACTCCACCCGCAATCAAAATCACTGGCCCCTTAAAGAGATCGATCGCATGGAGCACAGCATCGATATTCGTCCCCTTGCTGTCATTGATGTAATGAACGCCTCTCACCTCGCCGATCCATTCGATTCGATGATGGGGTTTTTTAAACTGCTTCAGCGCCTTCAAAAATTGCTCTTTTCCAACACCGAATTCAGCGCATAATACTTTTGCCGCCTGGACGTTTTGCCTTTCAGGCGCACCCAATTGGATATACTCCAGCCAAGGAATCGGCACAACGGTTTCTTCACCGCTCTCGAAAATCTGAAAGCCAGGCCTTAATAAATCGCCATAATCTTTAGCCACCTGTTTCGACACGAACAATTTGCCACAACAATCTTGGATCCTCGCTTTAGCTGCCGCATATTCCTGCATCGATGCGTACCGGTCTAAATGATCTGGCGTCAGATTCAAATACACCGACGCATCCAGTTTTTTCGCCTGCAGCGTCTCCAGTTGGAAAGAATTCAGCTCGATCACCAGCACATCCTTTGGATCCGGTGCGAGCAAATAGTTAGAGAGAGCCACACCGATGTTTCCCACGGAACGAGCCTGAATGCCCGATACGTTCAACACATGCTCGACAAGCTTCGCCACGGTTGTCTTGCCATTGGTCCCCGTGATCCCGATACATCGATTTTCGAGGAATCGGAATGCCAGTTCGGTTTCTCCGATGACCTCAATCGAAAGGGCCAAGGCCTTTTTCACAATCGGATGAGAGAAAGCGATTCCAGGAGAAAGAACCACTTGTGCGATATCGTCCAAAGAGAAATCAGCGTTATCGGGTAATACGTTCTCATCGGAATTTTTATCCGCGACAATTACGGTAAATCCCCGACTTTTTAAAAGAGCCGCCGAAGCCTTGCCACTGACACCGTAACCGAGCACTAAAACTTTCGTCATAAATCTGAATCACTGAAGCTTGAGGGACGCTACAGCAATCATCGCAAAAAGCAAGCTAATAATCCAGAACCGGATCACAACTTTCGTTTCTGGCCAGCCTTTATATTCGAAATGATGATGCAACGGTGCGATGAGAAAAATCCGCTTCTTATTCCTGTATTTGTAACTCAGCACTTGCAAAATCACCGAAAGCGCTTCGGCTACGAAGATCGCCCCAGCGATGGCGAGGATAAATTCGCGGCGGAGTAAAATCGAGGAGACGCCCAAAAGGCCGCCGAGGGCAAGCGAGCCGGTATCGCCCATAAACACCTGTGCCGGATAGCCGTTGTACCATAAAAATCCAAGACAAGCTCCCGCCATCGCAAAAAGATAGACCGCGATCTCCCCGCTTCCTTCGATGTACAAAATATTCAAATAGCGCGCTAAATCGATATGATTCGATAAAAAGGCGAAAAGTCCGAGCACCAGCGAGACCATCACTAGACACCCCGCCGCAAGCCCGTCCAGCCCATCTGTAAGATTGACCGCATTCGAAGAACCAGTGATTACAAAAATGATCAAAATAAACGAAAGAATGTTCGGCAAAAGAAAAAGAGGTCCTTTAAAAAAAGGGACATAAAGGCGGGTGGCGTAATCGCGGGTCGACAGTTCTTTTACCTTGATTTCAGGTCGTTTGCCGGACCGGGGAATCATCGTCTGTTCTTTAGCGCTCGGAGGCCGAAGCCACTTTTTTGTCGAGATCGCCGACTGAAACGGTGGGGAGAGCAGATAGAGCGCTAAGAGCGAAGAAAATGCGATCTGGATGAACAATTTCTTTTTTCCTTTCAGCCCTTTGCTGTTTTTCAGCCGGAGCTTCAAGTAATCATCAATACCGCCTAAAAAACCAAGCACCATCATCGTCAACAGCAAAATCAACGTAAACACACTTCTGAGGTCCATCCAGAGAAACAAGGAGGCTCCAACACCCGCCAAAATCAAAATTCCGCCCATTGTCGGCGTGTCTTTCTTTTTCCCGTGCAGCTCTGCCAACAGCGGCACCTCTGCCATACTCCGGATCGGCTGGCCAATTTTCCATTCATAGAGTTTTTTAATAAATAAGGGACCTAAGATGATCACAAACAAAAGCGAGGTGCCCGCGGCCAAAATCATCCTTGTCGAAAAATAGAAAAACGCCGAAGGGATTTTCAACCCTAAATCTTGGAAAAATTCAAAAAGAAAAAGAATCATTACTCGAACACCCGTTCCATCTGTAAATCGCGTGATCCCTTCACCAATACCACATCGCCTGGACGCATCAGCTCCTTCAAACGGGCAGTTAATGCTCCAAAATCGAGAAAATGTTCCGCCGGCTTCTGCCCTTCTAAGAAAGCCTCAAAGAGAGGGAGAGCCTCTTCGGCATAGCTCAAAAGATGATCGACGATTTCGCTTGCCCTCCGCCCCACCTCTTCATGCGATGATTTAGAAAACGGCCCCAGATCGATCATTCTTCCAAGCACTGCGATTCTTTTGCCTCCCGCTTTAGGCTCCGGCAAACACGAAAGCGCCGTCATCATCGATTCGGGATTTGCATTATACGCATCATTGATAAAAAGAACCCCTTCTTTTTCAAACTGCTCGAAACGCATCTTCGGCAGTGCTAGCTTTGGAATTTGCCCGGCGATCTCATCCCATTTCATACCGAAAAATCTCGCCACAACGACCGCACAGAGAAAATTATATCTCACATGCGGCTGTGGCAAAGGAAAGTTTAGCTGGGCCGCTCTTACCCCTCTTTCATCTACAAAATCACCAGAGAAGACATAATCCGCTTCCCGATCGTTCAGAGAAAACGTCATTTTTTCACAATGGATAGGAACTTCGGAAAACCCGTGATAAAAAATCGCCATTTTCGTTTTAGGGTGGCTGAAAATTTCTCCCTTAGCTCTTGCAATATCGGCGATCTCGGAAAAAAGAGCCCCGTAATGAGCAATCCCTACTTTCGTCAGCACAGCAACATCAGGCGGCGCAATCTCCACTAACTTCCCAATATCTCCTGGTTCTCCCATCCCCATTTCAAGAACCAAGATCTCCTCGTCGCCGTCCATATTCAGCACCGTGATCGGCAGAGTCAACCGCGTGTTGTAACTCGAATACGTCTTGCCCACCCGGAACTTTCCCTCGAGCAAAGTAGCGATAAAGTCTTTCGTCGTCGTCTTGCCCATCGAACCTGTGATCCCGACGATCTTCGCTTTCTTCTTCTGCGCAAAATAGCGAGCCAAAGCCTGCAAACTCAACAATACATCGTCGACCGGCAGTAAAATCAGCCCTTCAGCTGGCCCTTGGTACTCAGACGAGATCACAGCGGCCACCCCGCCTCTCAATGCAACTTCTTTTAAAAAGCAATGCCCGTCGCTCTTTTCCCCCTTCAAAGCGAAAAAAAGATCCCCGGACCCTATCTTCCGACTATCGATTTGAAACCCCGCGAGTCGACGCTCATCCTCACAGGCAATACCCAACAACTCAGCGATCTCTTTCAAGGGAATATTTCTCATCGATTTTACAGTGCTTCCAAATGATCTACCTTCATTGGTAGACAATCACTCGAATTTAATGCAACCGATCACTTGCAATAAATTATAACAGCCTAATAGTTAGCTACTTAAGGATATTTTTACATCCAGGCTCTACCGAGGGGGTCCGTTTTAAAATGGGTGAATCGAGGAAGCGAGAACTTCAGCCCCTAATCCGCAATTAGTTAATATACAGATACATATATTAAACAAATTACCATTGAATTATAATACAAATTTATGTATAATTATTAACATAAAAACATAAGGGTTTATCAATGAATTCAAACGTATCATCACCAGTATCATCACCAGAGTGGCTATCCGCAGATACTTTTTCTAATAACACATCGAGTTCTGAAAGCGAGACGGGGTCGAGAATTGATCAAGTTGCTCAACAACAAATGAGGCCTATATCTCGAACTTCTCCTAATTTTAGTTCAAGTATTCGTCCGAGCGCTCCAGCTTCAAGCATTCCTAGTGTTTCAACCGATGCCCATCGATCTACAGAGATATCTTCCTATGTATTCCTCGGCGACAATGGCAAGCTATACGAAATCAGCTACCGCGTTCAAACTCCAAATGGGCCACTGGAAAAATGCATTGCAACGAAAGAAATTTGGGAAAGCCATGCTGAACAATTAAGAAAACATCACAGAATTCACAGAGATCTTCTTACTCCTGGATGTGATAAAGACATCAAACTTGAAAAAGATCCTGCGAACAATGAATTTTACCTTATTCCACAATCTGGGAATCGACAAGGAGTTAGTAAAGAGTTCAAAAATTCATATTTTGCCATTCCCACATACAAGGGCGGTTTAAGAGAAGCTTCAGCCCTAGTTTCTAATCAGGATAATTCCTCTATTGATCTAACTGAAGATGAGAATCCTCCTATATTAGGAACTCTTAGCACCCAACCTCACATAGAACCTTCTGGATCGAACGCATCAAGCAAAGCAGATCTAAACGAGTCATTGCCGCAACTCTCAATCAACTCCCTCGAAACTTTAGGTAATGGAACTGCAAGACGAGGCAATAGCTCGGAAGATGACACCGATTCAGATTCGGCAATTTTTCCACCTATCATTCGTAGAAATTTGAAACCGAAAGAGGAAGAAATCATCGAATTAACCGATGACGCACCTGATGATATTCGCTCTGATTCTTCTCTTTCTAAAAATGATTCTTCAGACTCGGAAGAATAGGCGCTCATTTACCTGGTGGTCCTTAACAAAAATTCTTGGAATAATTTTGGCTCATAAGGATGAACGAGACAAAATCCGTTGCAACTGAACGAGGAGCAAATATCTTAAATTATTGGCGACAAGGAAGTTGCAATCTGATGAAGTCGCAGCTGCCCCTAGTGAGTCAAAATTAGTCCAAACTCCAGGTTGACCTCTTAATGCCCTTTGACGCATAATCAACGCCATTTTGGTGGCATAGCCAAGTGGTAAGGCAGGAGCCTGCAAAGCTCCCATCCTCAGTTCAAATCTGAGTGCCACCTTCCCTTTGAAGGAGAGGTATGTTAGTCCTCGTCGCAACCCCCATCGGCAACCTAAGCGATATTAGCCTCCGTTCCATAGAAGCTTTGAAAAAAGCCGACGTAATCCTCTGCGAAGATACGCGGAGAAGTTCCATTCTCCTAAACCATTACGGCATTGCAAAACCCCTCTATTCCTACCATAAATTCAATGAGCGGAAAAACTTGGAGGTAATCCTCAAGCGCTTAAGGAACGAGGAGGAGATCGCTCTGATTTCAGATGCGGGGACTCCCTGCCTAAACGATCCGGGGACGATCTTAGTCCAAGCGTGCATCGACGAAGGACTACCCTTTACGACGATTCCCGGAGCTTATAGCCCCGTGATGGCGCTTCTCCTTTCAGGGTTCGATTCTCATCGATTTCAAGTAGTGGGATTTCTGCCCAAAAATCCCCTCGAAACACTCCGAGCTGCGGTTGCGTACCCGGGAACGACAGTGGCTTTGGAGAGCCCGGAACGGCTGATCGACACGCTCGAAGACCTTGCTGGAATCGATTCCGAACGTCAGGTAGCTGTCGCCAGGGAGATGACGAAGACCTTTGAGGAGTGTAGGCGAGGGCCTGTCAGCGAGGTGCTCGCCTATTTTCGGGAAAAGGGAGTCAAAGGCGAGATCTGCCTGGTCATCGCCGGCGGGAAGATTCCAACAGAAGAGATGCCGCTGGACGAGCTAATCGAACAACTCCAAGAACTCCACGGGCTATCGTTGAAAGAGGCGATTAAACTCGCCGCTACTTTGCTCAAACGGCCCAAGAGCGAGATCTATCGAGAAGTTCACCACTCAAAACCACTGTAAAGACTTTATTTATTATGGATTGTTTAGAACTTTTGATTCAAAGAGCGTTTCTCGAAGATTTTGTCCGCGAAGACATCACTTCGATCGCCTGTATTTCCGAAAGCCAGCTCGGAGTTGGCAAGCTCGTCTTGAAACAAGATGGCGTGATAGCAGGGCTGAAGTTCCTCCCGCAGATTTTCCAAGAGCTCGATCCAAATATCACCTCCAAACTCCACGTGCAAGAAGGGGTTTTTTGTAAAAAAGGAACCTGCTTAGGAGCTTTCAAAGGATCGGCGCGGGCGCTCTTGAGCGCGGAGCGAACAGCGCTTAATCTTTTACAACATCTTTCCGGAATTGCGACGTTGACGGCCCTTTGCGTCGAAAGGGTAAAGGGCACCGGCTGCAAGATCTTAGATACGCGCAAAACATTGCCTGGATACCGGCGGTTGCAAAAATACGCAGTGCAAATGGGAGGTGGACAAAACCATCGGCTCCATTTGGCCGATCAAATTTTGATCAAAAATAACCACCTCTTCTTCGTCCCTTTGGCCGATTCGATCCAGCTTGCGAAAAAACGGTATCCCGGCCAAAGGATCGAAGTGGAAATCGGGGCTTTCGAAGATCTGGAGATTGCCCTCGAATTAGGAGCAAATGCAATATTGCTCGACAATATGAGCGCGGCCGAAGTCAAACGGTGCGTCGAGTTTGTAGATAGACAGACATTTCTCGAAGCATCGGGAGGCATCTCCTTAGAGACCCTCGAAGAGTATGCAAAAACAGGCGTCGATGCGATTTCGATCGGAGCTCTCACTCACTCCGCGCCAGCGTTGGATATTGCTTTTCGAATTGCTTCCGAGTATGCTACTCAAAACGCTTAAAATAGGAGCCCTCTATGAAATCAAAACAATTTCGCTTTGAAGAAGAAGCTAGAAACGCGCTTCGGGATGGAATCGACCAATTGGCTGAAGTCGTTGCGATGACTCTCGGGCCACGCGGACGAAATGTAGGCCTTCAATCTTCTTGGGGTTCTCCGACCATTACAAGCGATGGAGACAGCATCGCAAAAGACATCGAATTCAAAGACGCCTTTCTCAATATGGGCGCTTCACTGGCCAAGGAAGTGGCCTCGAAAATCAAAGAAAAATCTGGCGATGGGACGACGACCGGCATTGTACTGCTCCGAGCCCTCGTACAAGCAGGGGTGAAGAATATCGCCTCTGGCGCAAATCCAATCGCAATTAAACGAGGAATGGATAAAGTTCTTGAAGCCATCCTCCAAGAAATCGATGCGATGTCGATCGAAATTAAAAACTCGGAAGAGACAAGAAATATCGCGACTGTATCCGCATCCGGAATCCAAGAAATCGGAGAAAAAATCGCTGAATGTTTTCAAAAAACCGGCAAGTCTGGTGTCGTGACGATCGAAGAGGGAAAAGGAACCGAAACGGGAATTGAATTCGTCGAAGGAATGCAATTCGACCGCGGCTATGTGAGCCCTTATCTCTGCACGAATGCCGAAAAAATGATCGCTGAAATGGAAAATCCAAGACTCCTCATCACGGACAAGAAAATCACCTCGGCGCAAGAAATCCTGCCAATCCTCCAACACGCAGCGGCGACGGGAATGGAGCTAATCATCATCGCAGATGATCTCGATGGCGACGCATTATCGACTCTAGTCATGAACAAACTTCGGGGAACGCTAAAAGTGGCCGCGGTCAAGGCGCCAGGCTTCGGAGATCGCCGCAAGGCCATGCTCGAAGATTTGGCGGTTCTGACTGGTGGAGAGCTCATCTCGGAAGAAAAGGGAATGAACCTCCGCGACGCTGATATCGACTGTTTGGGAAGCTGTGATCTAGCCACCATCGGAAAAGAAAAAACTACGATTGTCGGCGGCAAGGGATCTCCGACCGAGATCAAGGGGCGCATCTCCCAAATCGAGGCCGAAATCAAAATCGCCAGTTCGAGCTACGATAAGGAAAAACTCGAAGAGAGAAAAGCGAAGCTGCAGGGCGGAGTTGCCGTCATTAAAGTGGGTGCGCCGACCGAATCGGAGATGAAAAAGAAAAAACAAATGTACGAAGACAGCCTCAATTCGACAAGAGCCGCTCTTGAAGAGGGCGTTGTCGCTGGCGGTGGCCTCACTTTACTCCATGCTTCGAGAAATGTGTGCGACCGGCTGAAGCTCAATAAAGAAGAAGAAATCGGCGCAAAAATCCTCATTAAAGCGTGCGAGTCCCCTTTCAGGCAGATCGCCTACAATACGGGCTTTGACGGTTCTCTTCTTCTTGAAGAAATCTTCCATGCAGGGAAGAATTTTGGCTTCAACGCGATCACAGAAAAAGTGGAAGATCTTCTGAAAGCAGGCGTCATTGATCCGGCAAAAGTTGTAAAGAACAGCTTGATCTATGCCGTTTCGATTGCAGGGGTCGTGTTGCTCTCTGAATGCCTCATGGCCGATGAGCCGGAAGCTATTGCAAAGTGAAACTATTTCTGGGCGTTGCTATTTTCCTGGCGACTTCAGTTTTTTCTGCGACGGAAATCCTTGTTTGACCGGAACGGGGGTTTGCGGGAAAGCTAAGCCCGCAAGATGCATTGGATAAAGCGGTCGCAGAAGGAAGTGAGCTGAAAAGTTGGGAATTTGAAGCGGTGCAAATTTTTGTCTTCGGAGGAACCGACTATTGCCGGGAGGCAAGACGCGAGTGAGGGCCAAAAATTTATTGCCAAGCTGACGCCACCAAAAACCAACTTTTAAGTTCATTTGTGTATACCCGTGTTCTCATCTTCTTCAGACCTTCTAACATCACTGTCGCATTACCTGCAATTATCTTCAAAATTTCTACGAACGTATCACAGAATTCTTAACGCTACTTGTATTTGTTGGAAGCATTTAATATCACTCTTGAATGAATAACAGCCATACAAGTTTACCGTTGAAAATACAAGTCCAAAGGGAAGAAGAGGAAAAAACGCTAATCCGGTAAAGACGCCAAAATAGAGCAAAGAAACGGCAATAGCAACACAGAGAAGCCCATTGACGCTATTTGCTTTTAAATAATCATACTCCACTTTGGTTAATTCGATGAATCGGCTAAGTTGTGCAGAATATGGAAGGTCAGTTTTTACTAGTTTTTCCGTTTTATCGTACAGTCTTGAGTATTGAATGAGCGAAGGGACCACCCCTAAAACAGGAACGCAAGAAAGTGCCTTAAAAAGGGTCGAGTCTTCTTCGATTTCATAGCGAGGCAGAGGGGATTGTCCTTCAATAGCGGCGACGGGCATAGAGTTCACTCCTAATTCGGGTTATTTTTCAGAAATCAGTATAAAGAAGAATTTCCTTAAAATAAACACAAATCCTACCTGCAATACATTATTTTATTTATTTTTATAACCATAATCTTATTTATCAATAAATACCTCCAAGCAAAAGCCCCACGAATTTACTGTGCAAAATATGATTCAATAAGCCTTTGCCTTTCCCAAAATTTTCTATATTCGTTCAGTTCATTTACAATATGGGGATACTCCAATCTTTGTGCAAGCTCAACAGCTTCATCCCATTTTTTATCTGAAATATTGCCCGTAGAGACTAGATTAGCTAAAGCGTCCCAATTGCCGACCCCTGTGGCATCAATGATTGCACTCGCTCTTTCGTCGTTGGAAAGCTTGGTAGATTTCAGAAATTGGCGCAATCCCT
>CAZFWE010000048.1:0-9664 GCA_964522685.1 uncultured bacterium
CGCGAATTTCGCAATATTTGCCGATCTTGACATAGGTCTTTTCACCGCGGAATTTGAGGTCCTGAGATTTGGTCCCAATGCTCGCGCCGGGCCAGACAACGGTCCCTTCGCCAATCGTCGTGTGTCCATCAATGTAGGCGTGCGATTTGATGACGACGAGATCCTCAAGCGTTACGGTTGACTTGACGACTGCAAATGGCTCGATGGTGACATTGTTGCCGATCTTTGCTCCTGGCTCAACGATGGCAAGAGGGTGAATATTAGAATTAGACATGCGTTCTCGATTCTCTTTGCAGGATTTTTCTATAACTTTTCTTTATCGATCATTGCGAAACTCAATTCGGCTTCTGCGGCGATCTGTTCCCCGATCATCGCCTTTGCTTGGATTTTCCCGCCGTTTCCGCTGATATGCAATCCCTTGACATGGAGATGCAACACATCTCCGGGAGTCACAGGGCGTCGGAACTTCGCCCCTGTTACATTCAACAGAACGGCGATTTTTTTGTCGTATCCTTTTTGATGCACAAGGATTCCGCCGGCTTGCGCAAGTGCTTCCAAAATCAAAACTCCCGGCATAATTGGCGCTCCGGGGAAATGGCCTTGGAAAAAGGGTTCATTGACTGTTACATTTTTGACACAAACAATTTCACTGGCTTCCAAATCGATGGATATGACTCGATCGACCATTAAAAACGGATAGCGATGAGGCAATATTTTCTGGACTTCTTTGGTCGAAAGAACGACGGCTTTTCCAAGGGAATCTCCGCTCATTTTAAACAAACTCCTTGACTTGCGCTGTGTAATAATTTGGCAAAGGCGACATTAGCGGTATGGCCTGAACGAATGGACAGAATATGGCCTTGAAGAAAGCCTCCAAGCAATGAGAGATCTCCGATCAAGTCGAGCACCTTATGCCGTACCATTTCATCGGGGAAACGAGTGCCTTCTGGATTCAAAATGCGATCTTCTTGGATGACGAGAGCATTGCCCAAACCACCCCCTTTAATCAATCCTTTTTCAATAAACGGCATGATTTCTTCATAGAGAGAAAACGTTCTGCAGGATGCGATTTCTTCTTTGTATCGGTCTTTGAAGGAATAAAACTGGGAACGAATGACGGGCGATTGAGGATAATGGAGAGTATAGCTGATCCGAAATTCAGAACTCGGCAAACCAACAATCTGGATATCGCCTTCCGACCAGTAAATGGGCTGTTGAATCTGGATGATTTTTTTCGGCGCATCTAAAATCTGAATGCCGGCTTCTTCGATCAACCGCACATATTCCCGGGCGCTGCCATCTCCTGCAGGAATTTCAGGCCCCTCTATTTCGATCCGAAGGGTATCGATTCCAAGCCCGTAAAGCGCGGAAAGAAGGTGTTCGACCATCTGCACGGAAGCCCCCTCCCTTGCTAAACAGGTGCAGCGAGGCGTTCCAGAAACAAAGTCCAGCACGGCGGGGATTTCTGGCTTACCCGGCAAATCAATCCGCTGAAAAATAATTCCTGTGTCCTGAGAAGCGGGTACCAGGCGAATCCGGGATTGCATTCCGGTAAAGAGGCCAATGCCTGCAAATTCAGCAGATTTTTGAAGTGTCTTTTGCAAAGAGGAAAATCCTGTCAACTCGCTTAAAAATACATGATTTTTTGAGGATTAAAACTACAAGAAAGGTAATCGAGAAACGTATATTAGAGCAACTTTTTCTTCTTACGGAGGCGATTGGCCGCCAAAAAAGAGAAAAAAATCCCCCCAGCCAAAATCACCGGCAAATCCCCCAAAAATGTATATAGAGTCGGGTAGATTTGAACGGGCAATTTAACGACTAAAACCCCAGCTGAATCCTCGGAAACGGGGAAAATTTTGATCGGTTCTCCGAAGCAATTGATGGCTGCGGTTACCCCCGTATTGCAGGCACGGAGAAGTGAAATTCCATTTTCGGCAGCGCGGATCCGCCCGTGGTCGAAATGATGCCAGGGCAGCCTGGTTTTTGGAAACCAGACGTCATTGGTGATGTTGACGAAAATCTCAGCTCCGGCCCGTCTCACTTCGCGAACGAGATGACTATAGGTCTCCTCCAAGCAAATAAAAATCCCCGCCGGAATCGCACCGGAAAACACTTTAGACTTGCGACCGGGATTGAATGAGGAGTTGACGCCGAATTTTTCAGAGAAAAATTCGACTAACCACTTCCAATTGCTGAGAGGGATGTATTCGCCGCCTGGAATCAAAATCTGCTTTTCATACCGCTCTATCGGATGATTTTCCGCTTTGAAGTGAAATGCCGCATTATAGATCTCTTCGTTTTCCCAATCCTCGAGTCCGATAATGACTTCAGAACTATAATGATTGGCCAAACTTTGGATCCAAAAGGAGTTGGTCACTTTCCAATTCCCCTTCTCAGTCTCTTTTGCATAGGGCATAACAAGCGGAGGAAAATCGGACTCAGATCCAGCGCCAAAATGGCTTTTCCAAACTGCGGTGACAGTTTCGAGAAAATATTCGATTTTTTTCGAGCCACCGGGCAAAGCTCCTTCGGGAAGAACGATCAGATCGAATTGATCTGACCCGGCGGCATTCATGTGCACCAGAATCCGGTCCCATTGCACAAGCGGGGGAATATGCGCATATCTTTGAGAATTCAGCTGATCTCGTTGTTCGGGGCGCATTCCGGTTTGTACAAGAGCGACTTGCGCTTCCTTTGATTCTTTCAAGAATGGCTCGACTGCCGATTTCTGGAGGATGCCATAAAAATAGGGCAGCGCAGCAAATGCGATCCACAATACCCACCTTTCCCGGATTTTCGGCTCTAACAATGCTTTTAAAGCAAATAAGTTAGCCCACATGACCCAAAAACAAAGGCCATAAATCCCGAACAGAGAAGAAAACTGAATTGAATGGCTGTTCGCGGCCAGAGAAAGCCCCGAAGGATTCCAGGTAAATCCCGTAAGGAAAAAGAGTCGACTCCATTCCATCAAGACCCAAAAACCACAAAGCCCGCCGATTTGCTTCCAGCCTAGTGGCAAGCGGATCCACGAGGTCATAAAGCCGAATTGGAATCCAAGTCCCGCGATAACAAACAGGTAGACGACGAGAATCAATGGTCCCATGTAAACTGTCGAGGTGAGCCAACTGAGCTGAACCGCTTGCACGAGCATAAACCAAACAACGGAAAGCCAAAACCTCCGCCTTCGATCAATCTTAAGAGCTGCTAGCCAGAAAAGAGCGTATCCCAACGAAGCGGCTGCTATGCTCAACACTGAACTTAGAGAAGGAATCCCAAATGCTACTAGAAAAAAACTGAGGATTACAAAAATTCTATAAATATTAGTGAGATAGGTTCTTATACGAGCCGCCGCCAAAATAGCCCCCTTCTTTTTTACCCGAGGACTCCGCTCCATGCAAAAGAACCATCATCAGTCCTCCAATGATCGCTAAATTCTTTAAAAACATGATCTGTTGAAGCTCTTTAGCTGAAGATTCGACAAACCAGAATTGGTGATAGAGGATGGTTGTCGGAATAAGCATGATGAGAAGGAGCCATGCACCCATTTTTTCTTTGATTCCAAGTAGAAGAAGAAGCCCGCCGATCAACTCGAGAGCCGTGGCCACGATCAAAAGAATGGGGGTGAAGAGGATGACAGAGGTGAAAAAATTTTGCGCCGCCTCCGAAAAACTTAAACGGGACTGCCAATCGCTCAGAACACCCATGAGCTGAGTCTCTGTTTCATACCAATGAAAAAGTTTATTAACCCCTGATGCAAGAAAAACAGCGCTCAATAAAAATCTCGCAAGGACAGTGGCAGACGAACGCATCGAAGTCATAAAAGTCTCCTTTAAATCATATTTTCCTGGAAACAGAACCCAATTACAAGTAAAATACCCGACCGATGAAACAATCTTTTTGCGACACGCATATTCTTGCCTTTTTAAAAGAATGGAACGGCTCTTCGAAACCGCTTGACTTTTCTTTATCGACTTATTTCCGGACTCATAAAAGCTTAGGAGCCAACGATCGACGGACTATTGGAGAAGCTATTTACGCTCTCATCCGCTGGAAAACGCTGTTCGACCAACTAGACCCTTCGAGCTCATTCTCCAAACGCCTCCACCTATTCTCCCTTCGCCCTATCAGCGAATATTGCCAAAATCTCTCGATCCCCGAATTCGCCCGGCTCGGTCTTTCCCCCTTTCTGTTTCAAAAATTGATCGATGCCTACGGCCTTGAAAAAACCCGTTCAATCGCTTTGATCTTAGGATCTTCTGCCCCCGTCACCCTTCGGACCAATCTCCTAAAGACCACCCGCGATGAGCTTCTTCGCATCCTCGACTTAAAATTTCCCGTATCCCCGGGGTCCACTCCGACGGCGATCGTTTTGTCGAAACGGGAGCCTCTTTTTTCTCTCCCTGAATTCAAAGAGGGACTCTTCGAAGTCCAAGATGAGGGAAGCCAAATGATCGCCGATCTTATCGAAGCGCAAAAAGGGCAGCGCATTCTGGACTATTGTAGCGGTTCGGGGGGGAAAACCCTTGCGATCGCGCCCAAAATGGGCGGGAAAGGGGAACTTTATTTGCACGATATCCGCACTCACAGCCTTAAAGAAGCAGTTCTCCGATTGCGAAGAGGTGGCGTCCAAAACGCGCAAATTTTGCCGCCCGACCACCCAACCCTGAAAAAACTAGCACGAAAAATGGACTGGGTCCTTGTCGACGTCCCTTGCAGCGGCACCGGAACACTCCGGCGCAATCCCGATATGAAATGGAAGATCGATATGGCCATGATCGACCGGCTCATTGAAGAGCAGCGGGCGATTGTGAAAGATGCGATCCAGTATGTGAAACCCGGCGGCAGGCTTGTTTACGCCACCTGCAGCATCTTGCCAGATGAAAATGAAGCCCAAGTCGAGTTTATAACTTCTCAATTTGGACTAAAACTAGAAAAAGCTCCTCTTCAATTTCTCCCTCAGATGAATGGCCCTGATGGCTTTTTTGGGGCTGTATTTAAAATGCCTTTATAAGTAGAATTTGATCACTGGAGAAATTTTATGCGTTCCCTTCTTCTATTCGTTCTGGTTTGCTCTTTCTTAAGCGCCGAACTTCCTAACAGGATCAACTTTTCCGACAGACCTAAAATCGGCGTCCAAAATGCAATTTTAGCCAAAGTGAATGAAAACACCATCTCCATGATGGATGTGAAGAAAAAAATGGACATGATCTTTTACCAGCATTATGAGCATCTGGCCGATTCCGCCCAAGCGCGCTATCAGTTTTACGAGACGAGCTGGCGCCGAATGCTCATGGAAATGATCGATCACGAACTCATCTTGGCCGATGCTGCGGATAAAGAAGTCAAACTCACCGATGCGGAAGTACGCGAAGAAATTGAAAACCGCTTCGGCCCCAACGTCATGTCGACGCTCGATCAGATCGGCATCTCTTATGAAGAAACGTGGAAAATGATCAAAAATGAGATGATTGTCGGTCGAATGATGTGGTGGTTCGTCCAATCGAAGGCGATGGCCAAAGTCACGCCGCAAGAAATCCGCCAAGGCTACCGTCTTTATCTCAAAGAAAATCCCGCTCGCATCGAATGGAAGTACCGTGTCCTCTCCATTCGAGGAGCCGATTTGCCAATCGTCGAAGAACTGCATCAGAAAATCCAAAAGCAGAACATTGCTGTAGAAGAACTGCCCTCTTTCTTGAAAGAGTTTGAAATGATGTATCCCTCGTGCAATGTTTCTTTTTCCAATGAATATTCGGCCACCGATGCAGAACTTTCCGAATCCCACCGAACCAGTCTCTCCACGCTTACCCCTGGAAGTTTTGGCCCTCCCATCGCCCAAATTTCTCGCGACAAGAAAAAACTCACCCGTATTTTCTATCTCGCTGAAAAAACGGACATTCCCGTTCCCACCTTCGAACAATTAGCACCGCAAATCAAAAACGAGCTGCTCCAAAAAAATTCGACCGAGATCTCCGGAGTCTATTTAGAAAAATTGCGCAAGCACTACCGCTTCGACGCAGCGCACTTACAAGAAATCCTGCCAGCTGACCTTCAGCCATTTGCTCTGCAGTGAAGCAAGGCCTTAAAGGCCGGGTTTCCCCGGAGGAGGAATGAGCAAGTCAGAGCTATTGACATTCCTCCATGAGATCGGTGCTAATCCTCAGAAATGGCTCTCTCAAAACTTTCTCATCGATAAAAACATCATCGCCAAGGTGGCAGAACTTTCCGACATCCAACCCAAAGATAAAGTGCTGGAAATTGGCCCTGGCCCCGGCGCAATCACAAAACAGCTCCTCGCTGCCGGTGCTAAAGTTGTCGCCATTGAAAAAGATCCTATTTTCGCAGAACATTTAGAACGGCTGCAGACTCCTGACAGCCGTTTAGAAGTTGTCCACGCCGATTTTCTCAAATTCCCACTCCAGTCTCTCGGTAGCGAATGGAAAGCGGTTTCCAATATCCCGTTCAAAATCACGGCGCCGATTTTGGAGAAGCTTTGCAATCATTCAAGCCAATTTAGCTCGTTCACCCTCGTCGTTCAAAAAGAAGTTGCCGACAGGATCAAAGCCAAACCCAAAACCAAAGAATTCGGCTCGCTGACACTCTTTCTCCAGTTTTACACCGCGTTCCAAACCGCTTTTCCCATCCTTTCAACGAGCTTCTACCCGCGCCCAGCCGTAGATGCGACGATACTCCACCTCCTATGTCGCGAGCCTCCTCAAGGAATTGATGCAGAGCATTTTTTCCCGCTGATGCGAAAAGCGTTTCAACAGCGGCGCAAAATGCTCACCTCTTCCTTGCGAGATCTACACCCTGGTTTGAAGGCCGATTTAGAGAAAATTGGCGTTTCGGCCAAAGCAAGACCCGAAGAGCTCAGCTTGGAGAAATGGATCCAACTGTTTAAAATTATTTACTGAGACTGGCATTAAATCGATTATTTGACGGGCGTGATTAAAACTTTTTTCAAAGAAACCATCGAATCGCAATTATCTTGACATCCTCCTCTCCCTAAAGTGGAGAGGATTCCTACGGCAGTCAGTTAGAAACTAACGGACTTAAGAGGGCAGACTCACCTCCAAAATCTCTTCCATCGTTCTTTCAATGCAAAAAAGAACGTCGGCAGAACGGGTTCTTTCGCAACAAGGTCCTCTTTCAAGACGAGAATCCCCCTTTGATCCATCACTCGAATTTCCGCAACCTTCTGCCCTTTTGCAATCGGCAAATTCGGCAAGTCCCAATAGATGAACGCCCGAATCGCTTGTTCTTCCGCCGGATAGAAGGAAAGCGAAAGGTCTCGTGTCAAAGAGGCTCGCAGCTCTTTTTTCGCTCCAGGAACGAGTTTCGTATAGATTGTTTCAATCGGGACTAAAAGCCGCGTCTGGAGCTTTTCCGCAAACGCCGCCTCAAAAAGAGCGCGCGAGTCGATATAGCGATTGGCATTTTGCGGACAGCCTAAAACAACTGCGATGAGAGTGCGCCCCTCCTGGACAGCTCCGGAGACAAGACACCATCCCGCGGCGCTATGATAGCCCGTTTTGCCTCCGATCGACTTCGGATAATGATATTTGCCCTGACATATAAAGCTATTGAACTGCTTGAGTTTGGTTTCAGGGCGTTTATTGCTCGAAGGGATGACATAAAATGGCTTGGCCACAATCTCGCGAAAGGCGGGGATTTGGAACGCCTTCTGAGCCATCAACGCAAGATCGAATGCTGTACTAACATGCTGCGGATCATGATATCCGTGAGGATTTTGAAATTGGGTGTCGGTACATCCAACCCGCCGCAGATAATCATTGAGCTCATTCATGAACTGAGGGATCGAAGAGCTGATCTCTTCCGCAATCGCATTCGCTGCATCGTTGCCAGAGACGAGAAGAAGTCCGTGGAAAAGAGAGTTTAAAGTAACCGACTCTCCTTTCAAAATTCCCATCATCGTCCCGTCATTTTCTAAATGATAGGACGCATTGCTCTTGGCTGTCTTTCTCCGAATCGCCTCAGCAGATACAGTCACGGTCTTGTCGAGATTGAAGTTTTTTTCATCAAGGACATAGAGAGCCGTGCCGATTTTTGTCGTACTCCCCGGGAAATGAGGGACATACGCATTCTTCTCATACAAAATCACTCCCGAATCAGCATTGATCAAAATTGCCGCTTTCGCCGAAAGATCGACCTCTAGCGAATAGAGCGAGGAGGATAAAAGACATAACCATAAGAAGATGCGTTTCATATTGATGACAAGTGTACGGAGTGAGAAGCCAAGTGTCAACTATTTGACAAAAAATTCCCAGCTACGTAAAATAAGGAAACGGGATAATTTGCAACTCAAGGAGCTGCCATGCTAAATCCAATCCAAATCGAAGAGGCTTATAAGGAGTTCATGACTAATATGGCCGACTGCGCGCATGATGGAATTATCCATATCGATCTCCATTTCTTACATGAGACGGGCCTTTTGAAAGGGTTAGCCGAAGACAAAAGCGAACCCGATGATCTCTCTCAATATTTCCATGTGATTGAAAGCGTTGAAAAAGTAACCCTCTTCAACGAGCAGTTCATTGTCTGGATTATTCCCAAAATGGAATCGGAACAACCCATTACTTTTGTCATGATCGCCTTGAACCACCCGGATAAGGTGCACCTGGAAGTCGTCTTTACGACCAGAGGAATTTACAACACTCCACGCTATGTGCTGAAAGTTTTACAGCACTACCTAGTCGATATGCTCGAAACAGAAGCGACGCTCATTTCGATTGAGAAGAGTCAGTAAACTTTTTCACGAGCATTAAAACATTTGCTTTTTCTTCACGCCTATAGCGCACTTCGTCCATGTATTGGCGAATGAATAAAATGCCGAGGCCACCTAGATTTCTCTCCTCAAGAGTAGCGAGAGGATTGAATGAAATTTCTCGTTCCAGCGGATTGAAGGGGGGCCCGTAGTCGCGAAAGAGGATTTCTATGTGCGAATCGCACACGCGGAGCTCGATTTCAACCTTCCCCACCTGTTTTTTATAGCCGTGCTTGATGATGTTTACGAGCACCTCTTCTGAGGCCAGCTCCGTTTTTCGGATATTCGTTTCATCCAATCCAAGAGAGCCCAGCTGCAAGCGGATCCAATGAATCATCGTTCGGAGGCTTTTGAGATTGGCTGAAAAAGTTGCTGTTTCGTTCAAATGAAAAGTAAAAAATTTGGTTACCAACCGTTTTTTCTACCATTCTGCCGAAATAACATCGACAATTTTCTGCGAAATTTTGCGATAAAGTGCCCTTTGGACCGCTTCTTGGGCCGATTCGATCGATTCTAGCTGGCCTAAAGAAAATGGAAGCACCTCTACAAGTACTCCTGAACTGGAAATGAACGTCAGATCTTTAAAAGAATCTCCGTCGACGTAATCATAATCGGCCTCGGCAGTAAGGGAATACGGACCAAACGCGAGTTCTTTCGTATCGGCTCGATACAAAGACGCTTCGACGGTGAGAGAGCGCCTCCCTTCGGAAGCAAGCAGATTTTTTTTCGTCTGTCCATTGATTTGTTGGGGATCTCGCCGATAACCGATCTGGCTGTTTCCTCCGCCTTTCAGATTCACTTCAAGCCGGTAATCGCCCCGCCTAGGAACGATATCGACGATTCCGGATGCATCGATATAGGAAATGATTTCCGAAGTGA
>CAZFWE010000049.1:0-9142 GCA_964522685.1 uncultured bacterium
GGTTTTTTGCAACGTCAGCTTGGCAGCAAATTTTTGGTCCTCGCTTGCGCCTTGCCGCTCGGCAATGGTCGCTCGCTCCGGAGGCAAAAATTTGTGCCGCTTCCTTGCTAAATTCCCAACTTTGTGTTCATTTGTGTATACCCCCCATCGGGATCTTGTAAAATTGACATTTTTTCGATAGAAATTGCGATAAAAAGAATGCTGCCATCGATCATTTCGGGGCAATTTTTTTGTTGCTTGAACTGGAAGGGCTTGTTTTGCTATGCTTTAGCAAACTATACTAGGGATCTATGAAGCAATCGTATCCTCAAGCTAAAAACCCATTGATTTTGCGCTACCACCGCCTTATGGATGCGTTCGCAAAATCGGACGATGAGCGCGATTTTTATCTGGACAAGGTAGAGGGATTCATCCTCTACGTCGACCTCGATAAGGGAATCGAGGAGCTTGAGATTTTGGAGAAGGAACTTCTCGAAAATAAGAGCCGGTATGGCCAATTCCCTAAGATGACCTTCTATGAAGTCAAAAAATTCATGGAGGGCTTTATCCATGAAAAAGTTTACGACATCGACACCAAAGAAAAGCTCTTGGATCTCATCTCGGCCAAAGAAGCCAGGGAAAATTTTCTTGAATTCATCTACGACCACTTGGGCGAACTTGAAAAATGGCAGCTCTACTATCAAGAAAGATCTCGAATCCGAATCATCGAATGGCTCAGAACTCAGGAAATCCAATTCGTCTTCGAAGAGGATTTGGACCTCACGAAAACCCTCGTTGAAAAGTTAAAGCGGCAGTTGTTCGATACAAAAGTGCCTAAAGACCTTCAAGTAGGTCGAGATGCGTTGGCCTCCAAGGCGAAGACCTATTACTCGAACGAGGCCCTTAATCCGCGACCTAAGAGAGGTCGTCCGCCGAAACAAGTCGCCAAGGTGGAAATGGAACCTCAGGTTTCCATGGACATTTATACCCAGGTGCCGGCGGCATGTAGGTCCTTCTTGTATATCCCGGATATCACATCCGCTTCCTCTGTCACTTTCTCTGCCAAGTTTGAGACGGAAGAACACTTGCTCGCGTCTTTGCGCGGCAGCCCGCGGCTTAAGGTCGATGAAAAGCTCGAGGCCCTTTCCCAGAGATTGGAGTCCCTCAGGCACCTTTCGAATCGCCTTTCCGGTGCCGAAAAGACATTCGGTGGGGAAAAGGCTCAAAAACCTTTTTCACCTTTCTTTAAACCTAAATTTAAAGAGACTAAGGCAACCGAGGTCTTGCCAGAAATGAAGGCTCCGAAAATCGAACAGGCTATCGGTGGCGTTCTCCCGATTAAAAAACGGGGGCGTCCGCGCAAGGAAGAAGCTGCTCCAGAGGAGTTTGGTTCGCAAAAACGGCGCCGTTTTGCTATCAAAAAAGTGACGCACATCAAGTCCAAAAAAGATAAGTAAAATCTTTACTAGTAATTGAATATGTTTTGCCTAATTTGAAGGTCTACGCTATGATGTAGGTTATTAAATTGAATGCTAACAGTTCAAACTAAGGCAAAAATCAAATGTCGGTTTATTCCATAAAAAGTAGAGAACGCAATCTTCTTGAAGAGATTTTAATAGGATCTTTCGACAGCAAAATGGCTGAACGGACGCTGATTGCGATGTATTGGACTCGCTTTATGGACGACAAGATGAATAAGCTTGTCCGCCAAAATAAGGGCGCTACGTTTCACCTTCCCGTTTCTGGACACGAGATGATTGGTGCGATTTCTGCACTTTCGCTAATCCCGGGCACTGATTGGGCGTATCCCTATTACCGCGACCGCGCATTTGCCATCGGTCTCGGATGCTCGCTCCAAGATATTCTAGCGGCCTTTTTAGCGCGCGATATCGAAAATCACTCAGGTGGCCGGATGATGCCAGAGCATTTTTCGCAAGTGGATTTGCGCATCCCATGTCAGTCAAGTTGTGTCGGCTCTCAATTCCTCCAGGCGGTCGGAACTGCGAAATCGGCGGTTTTACGAGGGGCTAAAGAGGTTGTATATGTCTCCAGCGGTGACGGGGCGACTTCGCAAGGCGATTTCCACGAGGCGATTAATTTCTCCTGCGTTCATAATCTTCCGATTGTATTCGTAATCCAAGATAACGGCTGGGCGATTTCTGTTCCTTCTCGTGAGCAGACGGCCGGGGGGACCATTGCGCATATGGCGCGGGGGTATCAAGGCCTTTCGGTTTTCGAGATCGATGGCTGCGATTATATGGAAACAACGAATGCCCTTGGCTCTGCAGTGGCAAAAGCGCGCTCTGGCAACGGCCCTAGTCTGGTCGTGGCCCAGGTGCCGCGGATCGGAGCTCACAGCAGCAGCGACGACCCTAAAAAATACAAAGAGGAAGCGGTTCTCGCAGAAGAAAAAGCGCGCGATCCGATTGCACGATTCGAGAAATGGCTCGTAGAACGAGGTGCATTCTCAGAAGCGGGAATCCAAGAGCTCCGGACAAAATGTTTCCAAGAGATCGAGAATGCCGCAGACGCTGCGGATACTCTCCCGTTTCCGAAACGCTCTTCGGCTGGGGACAAAGTATTTCACTCGTATGTGCCACCCGCTAGTATAGCAGGCGATCCAAATGCGGAATCGGTCGTATTAATGGACGCACTGAACCACGCTCTTGCGGAAGAGATGCAACGAGATCCCGGCGTCGTTGTTTTCGGGCAGGACGTCGCGCATGGCAAAGGCGGCGTTTTCGGAATTACGCGCAATCTCACAGAGCGTTTCGGCAAGGAGCGCTGCTTCAATACGCCACTCGCTGAATCGACGATCGTAGGCTTAGCTATAGGAATGTCGGTAGATGGGTTCCATAAACCAGTGGCAGAAATCCAATTTGCTGACTATTCGTGGACTGGCATGAATCAAATTTTCAACGAATTATCCAGCATTTACTATCGTTCGAACGGCCAGTGGATGTGCCCTGTCGTTATTCGGATGCCGTATGGAGCTTACATCCAAGGCGGTCCCTATCATTCGCAAAGCACGGAAGCGTATCTCAATCATTGCCCGGGTCTCAAGATCGTCATTCCGAGTAACGCGGCGGATGCAAAACGGCTCTTAAAAACGGCTATCCGCGATCCGAATCCGGTGATTTTTCTCGAACACAAAGCGCTCTACCGGCAGCGCGTTTTCTGTGCGCGGACAGAACCCGGGCCTGAAGAATTTCTCCCGTTCGGCCAAGCGAATATCGTTCGCTCTGGCACCGACGCGACGATTGTCGTTTGGGGTATGATGGTTCAGATGGCCAATGATGTTGCGGACCAGCTCGCAAAAGAGGGAATTGCAATCGAGGTAATCGATCTTCGGACGATCGTCCCACTCGATTTCGAAACGATTCTCACTTCGATCAAAAAGACCGGCAAACTTCTTATTGCTCATGAGGCGGCCTTGAATGGGGGCTTTGGCGCGGAACTCGCCGCTCGAGCAGCTGAACAAGCGTTCCAATATCTCGACGCGCCGATCGTCCGCGTCGCAAGCCAAGATTGTCCTGTTCCCTACTGCAAGGATCTGGAAGAAGAAGTGCTGCCCCAGAAAAAAGATCTCGAAGCTGCTCTCCGGAAATTAGCGAGTTATTAATTCGCTTTGTTCAATAAGAGTTCAATAAGACGTTATTTACTGGGATTGGTATTGCCAACAACTCCTTCCGTGATGTACTTGCAGGAAAGAAAGCTCTAGATGCGGCAAGGATGCATTTTCTAGGAACTAAGCGCTTTTTCCTTGCGTCCGAGAAGTTCGAAAAAGCGCTTGCCCCGTCGTTTGGACAGGATCAGGCGCCTCTCTAGCAGGGTGTCTTGCAGGCTTTAGCTGTACTGCGATTTTAATTTGTCAAACCGCTGTCTTTTTTCGCGAATCTGCACTGTCGCAGACCGCTTGTCTTGGGGCGGGTGTTTTTGCGCAAGGATTTGATCCATTTGAAGAAGATGCTGTAAAAGGCTTTCTTGCGTCTTCTGGAAAGCGTCGAGCTCCGTGTCCGAAAGATCTTTTAGCTCCGCTTGCGAAAGGACTTCTGCGTTGCGGATCAGTTGATCTAACGTTGTATCGATGTTTTGTACGATCTCTACGTTTTGCATTGGGCTACCTTTGCTTTTTTGAGATGTGCTCATTTTTATTCTTTAAACGATGGGTTTAATTTTGCAAAGCAAAAAAATCATATTCCACGTAAGATAATCTGAATATGAATGGATTTTGCCCATTGGCTTCTGGATCTAAAGGGAA
This sequence comes from uncultured bacterium, assembly GCA_964522685.1. GTDB lineage: Bacteria > Chlamydiota > Chlamydiia > Chlamydiales > SM23-39 > CAITMJ01. The sequence continues at coordinate 4,241 of CAZFWE010000049.1, forward strand.
TGCGATTTTCGTCGGTACGAAAAATACGAGGATATTGATCGATGCCGGAATCCGGATGAAGACGATGGCTGAAAGGCTCGCCGAAATCGATGTCGAGTTGGCAAGTTTACAGGCGATACTGATTACGCATGAGCATATGGATCATATCGCAGCGCTTCCTTTACTTGCGGAACGGTTGAAGATCCCGATTTTGGCCAATGCCGAAACCGCGAAGGGAATTGTCGCTGCTTTGGGAATGCGGCCGAAATTTAAAATTTTCGCTACCGATGAGACGTTTTATTTCGGAGATTTGGAAATTCATCCCTTCAGCATTCCTCATGATACGCTCGATCCGGTAGGATTCACGATGAATACCGGAAAGGAGAAGCTGGGTTTTTGCGCTGATTTAGGGCATGTAACTTCGATGGTTCGCAAGCAACTCGAAGGATGCGATTATTTGTATCTCGAAGCAAATCATCAGGTGTCGATGGTCCATGCATGCGCAAGACCCCAAGTCTATAAGACGCGGGTTTTGGGCAGGCAAGGCCATCTTTCTAATGAGGAGTGTGGGAAGCTGCTCGCACATGTTTTTCATGCGGGATTGAAGCATGTTCATTTAGCGCATTTATCGAGCGAGTGCAATGTGGAAGAAGTGGCGATGCAAGTGGTGAGAGAGGCTCTCATCGGCAAAGAGGTGGAGATCTCGATCGCATACCAGAATAAACTTTCTAAACCGCTTTATTTTATTTTATGATACGGGATGTACCCTGGAGTCCACATCGCTTTGCGGATCTTCTTTTCGATTTCATCCGACGAGCAAGGATCGGCAAGCCCTAGATGGATTGCCTCTTTTGCAGTCGCGACAGCGACTTGAAAAGAGATTTCTCGAATTTTCGAAAGCGGCGGCAAGAGATTCGCTCGTTTATCATGTTTAGCAGGAGACTCTACCGCGAGTGCTTTCGCTGCAGCCATGAACATCGAATCTGTTACTCGTCTCGCTTTTATGGCGATGATTCCGAGTCCCATGCCAGGGAAAATATAGGAGTTGTTGGTCTGGTCGATGCGGAATGGTTTCCCCTCTTTTTGCACCGTTCCGAAAGGGCTTCCCGTTCCTATGATCGCTTTGCCTTTGGTCCATTCCAAAAGATCCGATGGATTCGCTTCGGCATTGACCGTGGGATTCGAAAGGGGGAAGATGATGGGGTGCTCTACATGGGAGGCCATTTCTCGGGTGATTTCTTCCGTGAAGATACCAGCTTGTCCTGATACGCCGATCAGTAAGGTTGGTTTTGCATTTTTGATGACATCTAGGAGTGGGATCGCATCTTTGCGCGATCGATTCCAGTTTGCAATTTTCGCCATCGGTTGCGCGAACGGGGATTGGAAAGGAAGCAGATCGGGCATCATATCGGTGACGAGGCCGGTCCTATTCAACAAGTAGAAACGGCCACGTGCTTCTTCTTCGGAAAGACCGTCTTCCATCATCGCCTGCATGATCAGGATGCTGATTCCACAGCCGGCAGAACCTGCGCCTACGATGACAATTCTCTGATCCCGAAGCCTTGTCCCTGCGACTTGGACCGCCGCGAGAAGCGTTCCCGTCGCGACGGCGGCGGTTCCTTGGATATCGTCGTTGAAGGTACAGAGCTGGTCTCGGTATTTTTCGAGGATGGAGTTGGCGTTTTGCTTGGCAAAATCTTCCCATTGCAGAAGAACGTGTGGGAACCGTTTTTTGATGGCTTTGACGAAAAGATCGATGAATTCTTCGTATTCCTGGCCGCGGATCCTTTCGTGTTTCCATCCAATGTAAAGAGGGTCTTTCAGCCGTTCGGCGTTATCGGTACCAGTGTCGAGCAAGATGGGCAGGGTTCCTTTTGGATGAATCCCTGCGCAGGCGGTATAAAGAGAGAGCTTGCCGATGGGAATCCCCATTCCTCCGGCGCCTTGATCACCTAGCCCTAGAATGCGCTCTCCGTCGGAAACGACGATTACTTCTGTCAAATCGAACCGGGGATTTGCGAGGATTTGCTCGATATGTTTCCGAAAAGGGTAGGAAATAAAGAGACCGCGCGGACGGCGATAGATGTGGCTGAAATACATACAACCGTCGCCGACGCCGGGCGTATAAATAATCGGCATACATTCTTCTAATGCACTCACGAGGAGGTTGTAATAAGCAGTCTCATTCGAATCTTGCAAATCGCGCAAATAGATGTATTTTTCGAGCGTGGAGGTTTTTGATTTGAATGCATTGTAGGAGCGGAGTCTTTGGACCTCGATCGAAGAGATTTCTGTAGGTAGGAGGCCATGGAGGTGAAAATCGTCCCTTTCTTTTTCCGAAAACGCCATTCCTTTGTTGAAGATCGGATTTGACAAAAGGTCGTAGTCGGAAAGAGTCGTTTCCAGGTAGGGCTGTCCCTTGGAGTCAGTCGTATATCTATAATACATAGCCATTTCCTTTTTTCAAGTGCTCTAGTAAAAAGGACTTTGAGCAAAAAGTCAATACATACCGAGAGTGATTCAAAAATCGGTTTGTGCTGCGTCGGACACCCTCTCAATTTGAGACCCGCTTGCATCGCTCAACCTTTTAGGTTGAGCTGCTTCGGCGCCGGCAAAGCCTGACTCAAATTGAGGGGGCCTCCTTGTTCAATCCCAATTTTTGAATCACTCTCGGTATATACTACGGAGATAAACTTTCTAAAATTATTTTTCGCTCTGGACAAAAATTTTTTATCCTGGCTATTCTAAATATCCTCATATGATTAGTTTTGTCAAAATGATTTTCTTAAAACTAGGTTTTCGAACTTTCTTGAATATAATTACTTATAATTATAAAATTAAGCCCAATAAAACAGGCTTTTCATGATAATAAATCATTTGACACCAGATAGGAATTTGGCACTTCCGATTGCGTATGAGGAAGCTCCGACTAGCGGCTGCCGAATCAACGATACTGCAGTCTGCATAATCAAGTGTTTAGGTCTCCTTTTTACTGCTGCCGGGACGGCCTGTATGATCTCCTCTATCCTGGTGCCTACGATTGCCCTTCTCGTAGTAGGCGTCGCCTCTCTGGTTTTTGGGTTTATTTGTTCTACTAAGCAGGTGGCTGTTCCGGCAATGGCTTTTGGCAAGCAAGCTTGGATCGATCACATTGGGGACCCGGGTGAGATTCCTCCATTGCCTAGAGACATTCATGAGATTCTCGCAAGCGATTGTCCATTTTGGAGTGGAATCATAGCCAATACGCATATGCTTGTATTGATTCCTAAAACTGTCGTTAGATCTATCGATGGAGTCCCTAAAACGGTTCCCCTTACCTTGAAGACGCTTAACGAAATGGCAAAATGCTCTAAAAATGGGAAAGGCGTTGGTTTTGCCCACATTGATGAAAAGATTTTAAAGGAATGTGGAGATTCTCCAATTCAAAAATCCCATTGGGTTCTAATGACAAAAGATATTGTTGATGGCAGCAAGGGGATGGATTATGCCAAACAAGCGCAGCTTGTCGAAGAGGTGGGATACGAGGTTCCTAGTTGTCTCGAGGCCGTTGCTTGCATTCTGTTGGAATACTTGCGTTCAGAAACATATCTTTTTAAGAAAGATCCGTACACTTTAACTCGTTGTAAAGACATGCTGGAAGATCGCCATTTCATTGTCGGAGGTTTTTCTGAGACCGGGGTAAACGTACTCGATGGTTCCTTAGATTTCAAAGAAGGTGTCGCAGGCATCAGAAAGCTCTGATCTCCCTTTAAGACATTATTTACTGGGATTGCTATTACTCAATATCAGCTTCTTCTTCGAAAAGGTCTTCGTTTTGTTTCCCAAGTCCTGCCAGCACACGGCGAGGTTTGGCTCCTTCTTGTGGACCGATGATACCATTCGCCTCGAGTTCATCCATGAGGCTTGCAGCCCGTGCATAGCCGATCTTTAACTTACGCTGCAAAAACGTCGTGGAGGCGTTCTTCGAGCCTAAGACAGTAGTCAACGCCTGGTCATAGAGCGGATCGTTGCCTTTTGTCTCTTCTTTTTCCAGACCGAGATCGAGCGATTTAAACGAGTCGAAAGAGGGGATAAGGTAGTTCGGAGAGGACTGGCTGCAGCAAAAGTTTACGACTTGGTTGATTTCGTCATCGCTGATATAGGCGCCCTGCGCGCGGATGAGTTGTGAGGAACCGGGCGGAAGGAAGAGAAGATCCCCATTTCCAAGTAGGCTTTCGGCGCCGATCTCATCGAGGACTATCTGCGAGTTGACACGGCTGGCCACTTTGAAGGAGATGCGCGTTGGAATATTGGCTTTGATGATGCCGGTGATCACTTCGCGAGATGGGCGCTGCGTGGCGAGGATGAGGTGAATTCCGACTGCACGCGCCATTTGCGCGATGCGAGCGATCGGGGTTTCGATATCGGCGCTCGAGACCATCATTAAGTCTGCGAACTCGTCGACGATGGCGACGATATAGGGCATTTGCTCAGGGATCGGGATGCTCAATGAGGCTTCGAGATCTTTGTTGATTTTCCGGCTATTGAAGGCGGAGATATTGCGCAGACCTAACTGTTTGAGAATTTCGTAGCGCACTTGCATTTCTTTAACGAGCCATTGCAGTGCAGCATAGGCGCCGTGCGGTTCGGTAATGACGGGTGCGATCATATGGGGAAGTCGAGAGTATTGGGTCAGTTCCACTTTTTTTGGGTCAACCATGAGGAGCTTGACTTCGTCTGGTCGTGCGTTGAGGAGGATCGACATGACGATCGTATTGACGCAGACGGATTTCCCGGAACCCGTCGCGCCTGCAATGAGGCAGTGAGGCATTTTCGTCAGATCGGAAAAAACGCATTCGCCGTTGACCGATTTGACGAGCAAAATGGGAATTTGAAGCTTGCGCGCTTTTTGCTGGTATTGCACGAGAAGCTCTTTAAAATTTA
>CAZFWE010000050.1:0-9107 GCA_964522685.1 uncultured bacterium
CGCATGAAGCCTTCACGCTCCAGACGAGTATCAACGTCGTAAGCGATGGCCGAACCTAGTTCCGCCCATTCCTTCGAATCTTCGAAAGCTTCACGGATAACATTGGCGCGCTCTGCCTTAGCCTTGCGCTTATCAACTACATCACCTTCTTCGTTGATGAGTTCCCCGTTGGTAATCATTGAAGCTAGTTCAACGAAACGATTGAGGATTTCCTTCCGAGAGCCGGCATTAATTTCGCCGTTATTACCAATGACACGTTCATTGGAATTACGGAAACGGCCTTCCGTTACTGGTAGTGCATTAGTGCGCATTATAAAATGTCCTTTTTAAATTTAAATAATTCTAAAATGTAACAATAATAATAACCTTGTAATTAAAAAAAGAATAAAGCATAATTGATTTCAGAAAAAAACATTAAAATTAATGGAGAAAAAATTATGCTTTTATCTGCATTAGATACATTTACGCTCCCAATGGCAAAAGCAGAAGAACTTCGCAAAAATTCTTTGAATCCATCCGACGGTACATGGGGGCAAGCCCTTGGAGCTAGAGCCCTATTCCTCACACAAGTCATCGCGAGCATTGTGGCAGTGCCTCTAACTCTTCTGGCAATGATTATTGCCCCTCCTTTCACGCTTTGTGCCCAAGGCAAAGAAAAAACAGGGCAACTTTTACAAGATTTATTCTCTCGCGAACTCCTACATCTAACTTCTATCCCAACAAATTTTATTGCGGCTTTCGTTCCTCACTTCCTAAAGTGGGATGCGCCAGGAGGACAAATCTCCCAACTGTTATACACACCTGAGCCCCAGAATACGCCTAATAACAGTCGCAAGAAAAATACGGAACAGGCGAGCCAACAGCCAACCGACCTCGAAGAAAGAGTGGAGAAAGTCACAATTAGTCCAGCCCTCAAGCAACCAAGAAACATTCATGAGTTTTTGAGCGCTCCGCGCCAAGTATCTCAGCCACTACAAGCAATGACATGGGCTCAGCTTCAAGCGAACATGAGTAACTACAAATTTTAATAGCCCTCGGCTCCGATCACGCCGAGATGGCCATTTTCTCGAAAGGAGTAAAAACGGCCTCTCTTCCCGATGATCAAATGATCGGCCAATTCAATTCCGACAATGGTTCCCACGCTTCTGAGGATATGGGTCATATCGACATCTGGTTTTGAGGGAAGAGGATCTCCAGAAGGGTGATTGTGAGCGAGGATGATACTGTGCGCCCGATGACGGATTGCTGTGCAATACACTTCGCGCGGATGGACGAGAAGATGATTCAAAATGCCGCGTCCGAGAATTTCTTTATGAAGAAGGCGTTTTCTAACATCGCGGAGAAGCACGAAAAGAACTTCGATTTTTTCCTCTTCGATGATCGGCCGGATTTCGGCAAGCGCTTTTTCAGGGGCATCGACCAGCGTATTTTCTTCGCGTTTAGGGCGAATCCTCTTGAAAAGGTGGAACGCGGCCTGAAGTTTGACGGCTTTAGCCATCCCAATGCCCTTCACTGTGAGAAGGTCTTGCAAGGTCGCTTCGCTCAATTCTTCGAGTGAACCGAACCGCACTAACAGCTGAGAAGCTAATGCAAGAGCCGAATGTTCTTTCGTACCAAGTCCAAGCAATATCGCAATCAGCTCAATTGAAGAAAGATGAGATGCACCAAGGTCTGCAAGCCGTTCTCGAGGGCGCTCCCCACGCGGCAGATCGCGGATGCTCATCTTCAAGACACTTCAAAAAGAGCGATTTTTCGCTCAAGTTCTCGAGGGATCTCCACTTCCAGAAGGATGTCGTTCTCCTCGTAGTCGAGGAAAAGAACCTTCCCTTCTCGCATCACCTCACTCACCAGCGCGTAATGGGTTTGCGGAATTCGAAGCCGAACCGTTTTTCTAAGAAGAGAAACTTCTCGAGTTATCATTTCTAAAAGCAGCTCGAACCCAACTCTTGTGAGTGCGGAGACCTCCACGGTTTTCGGATAAGTGACTCGGCATTTTTCAATCATAAGGCGGCTTTCACACTGATCGACTTTATTCAAGACGTTGATTATCGGATGTTTTTCAGCGCTGAGCTCTTTCAATACTTCGAAAGTCGCCTGTGCTTGAGCAGCAGCATTCGGATTGCTCACATCGATGAGATGAAGGAGTATATCTGCTTGCGCGACCTCTTCGAGCGTGCTTTTAAAGGCTGCGACGAGAAGGTGGGGTAATTTGCGAATAAAACCCACTGTATCAATAAGGAGAATTTCTTGTCGGTTTGGCAAGGTGAACTTACGCGTTGTAGTATCAAGAGTCGCAAAGAGTTTGTCCTCGACGAACACATCCGCTTCTGTAAGCGCGCGAAGGAGCGTTGATTTGCCGACATTCGTATAGCCGATGATTGCAAATGTGGGAATTCCGCTTCGCTTTCGAGAACGCCGCTGTATTTCCCGATTTTTTTTCACCTCTTCCAACTCTTTTTGGAGCTGATCAATCCGCCGCTTTAGCATTCTCCGGTCGAGCTCGATCTGCTTCTCCCCTTCCCCTTTGACAAAACCTCCGCCGCTTTTGCCGCTGCCGCCCGATCTCTGCCGACTCAGGTGGGTCCAAAGACGAGTAAGCCGCGGAAGCTGGTAACGGGTCGCCGCAATCTCCACTTGGATTCGGGCTTCTCGCGTATACGCCCTTTGCGCAAAAACGCCCAAAATGAGTTCGGTCCGATCGATCACTGGTTTTTTTAATGCTTTTTCCAAGTTTCTTTGTTGCTGCGGAGAAATTTCATCGTCGAAGATGACAATATCGATCGATAGCTCTTGGCACAAAAGGGCAATCTCTTCCACTTTTCCTTTCCCGATGAAGGTCGATGAATCGATCTCCCGGAGAGGAACCGGGAGCTTCCCCGCTGTTTCTAGGCCGTACGTATCGCACAAACTCGAAAGCTCTCTGAGTTGCTCTTCCGATTGCTCTTTTTTGGATTGGGCATAAGTACCGACCAAAAGAGCTCGTTTTTCATGAGGCGTTAAATCGTAGAGTCTGCCTTGACGGATAGCCGGCAATATCGTTTCATGCATAGGAACCATCCTCTATGTGAAAAAAGATTTCTAAACCGTCGTATCCGGGTTGAATATTCGGCGGCAATTGGCTACGAGTCGTTTCATGATCGATTGCGTGGGATAAATGGGTGAGCCAAGTTTGCCGAGCCCCTATCTTCGAACTAAACTCGACGGCCTCGTCTAAGGAAAAATGGACGTGAGAGGGCTCTCTTCGAAGAGCGCTTAAAACGAGCTGGTCGACGCCATCTAAGAAGGAATAAACATCTTCCCCATGTTCGCGAATATCGGAAATATAAGCGAATTTGCCGATGCGAAAGCCATTGACTTTCATCCCCCCTTGGCGATAGCTCGTATACCCGATTTTCACACCGCAGAATTCGATGATACCCGAGTCTTGGGGAAGCTCATGGCAATCGAGTTCCGTAGTCAGGGAAGAATATTCGTGCGTAAATAAATAGCGGTAACGGACGTGTAGAGCAGAAAGGCTTTCTTTAGAGAGAAGACAGGGAAATGCCTTTTTTTGACGGAAATTCAAGACTCGAAGTTCATCGATTCCCGCGATATGATCGAAATGGGTATGAGTCAGAAGAAGACCGTCTAAATGAAAAATTTTATGCTTTAGGGCTTGTTGACGAAAATCAGGTCCCACATCAATGAGAAAAGCCTTATCTCCGATTTTTACAACGCCCGATGGGCGCAGGCGCTGATTGTGAGGATCGATGGATTGACAAACGGGGCACGCGCATCCAATTAAAGGAACACCTGCCGAAGCACCGGTACCTAGAAATAAAAACGATCCTTGCATAGGCAAAGATCGTAAAAGGAAGAAGATATAAAAAGAAAGCTAAAAGAGCTGGCTCAAAATTGCTTTTCGACTTCTTTCGCTTGGTCCTTCGTCGTTCAGAAAGCTTCGCTTTGAGCCGATTACAGCAACCTATTTTGAGTCTCGAGTTAATAAGCAAAAGTCGCCCGTCTGATTATAGAAGAAATAGGCGTCGCCGAATTGAGCTACTATCTTGCGGAGAGCGGCCTCTTGACGGATCTTGGGACTTGCATCTTGGATATGATCGACGAGTTCGGCCATCATGAGTTCAAACCCGATCTCCCTCTGGTGCTCAGGGATCTGGGCGGCTAGAAATTCAAGTTCCTGCAGATCCTCTAATGCCTCTTGTTCCGAAGGCTTTTCTACTTTTTTATTATGTGTCATTATTCCCTGCCTTTCTCCTTTTAATTATACCACAAATAGAAAAGAAAATAAAGAAAATAATTTAATTAAAAATCGCTTACGATAAAAGACTTGAGGCGATACTTTTCCCTAAAAAGGCATGATAGAGAAGCCCCCTGGAACCAAGACCCGTAAAGACCCAAGTGCGGGGATCGACTTGAGCAACATAAGGCTTAGAAATCCCTTTTTTCCCAAGGCGGATGCCAGCTCTAACTTCCACCACCTCGAAGTCTTTCGCGGGAGGATAGAAAACCGTTACCTTGGCGAGAAGTTCCGGAATCACTTTCTTGTGAGGCAACACGTCGGTAAAATTGTGTTCGTACGTTGATCCGACCTGGCAAAGCTGAGGGTCTTCCGTGGGGGTGATGTGGCCATTGCCGATCAGGCTCAAAGGAAGAGGTTCTTTATAACGGCATAAAAGAGCTTGTCCCTTTACAGGCTCCAGAGGCAAATCGAGGAAACGTAGCGTTTCATGCCCTGCCGCTAACACAACCCGGTCGAATTGGGAAAGAGTTTTCAGCGATTTGATCTTTGTCTCATTAAAGTGGACCCCTTTGGCTAGACACGCTTGGAAAAGACCTTCCAGATAAAGCCTCGAGTAAACGGTCGTCCCTTCAGAAATCCAAAGCCCTGGGAGATTTTCAGCTGCAGCGATTGGAGATTTTTCTCTCCATTCTGGCCGCAAACAAAATTTCTCCCGCTGTATTGATTGGAGAGCAAAGCGGAAAATCCCGGAGCGATTAGCGACCAGCTTGCCCAAGCTCTTTTCTGCAGCATCAATAAGCTTGAAAGTCGCTTGCATTCCCTCTTTCGCCTTCCAGGAAGGGAGAGCCATTTTCCCGGGAAATGGGTGAAGAAGCCCTGTTGATACGCCTGAAGCGCCTCCGCCAAGAGGCCCAAAAAGGCTCACCTCTGCTTTCCTATCTTGGAGATGCCAAGCCACCGCCAGACCTGCTAGGCCTGCTCCGATGATTGCGACTTTCATCTATTGACTGCGATATAGATGTTGGTGAGTTTCCGCTGCAAATTGAAAAAAGAAAACGATCGCAGGAGATAAAAGCGCGGAAAACGGTAGCATTACGAAAAACCACTCAAGTGCCAAAGCAAAAGCAGGGCCTTCCAATGCAAAACTAATGTTCGTGAGCACTGCGGCCAACGAAAGAATAGCTCCGATGAGAAGTCCCGGGAGGGCTCCAATTATAAATAAAGCCAAGCTAAGGAATGGCTTCGATTTGATGGACCTCCAAATCCGCCGACTAAGCTCTATGCCTCGAAAATCTCTGATTGACAACTTGGCTGCTGCGGGAGCAAGAAAAAATAGCAAGCAAAAATTAAGAATGCAAAGAAGCAAAGAGCAAACAATCAACAAAAAAGGCCCGAATGCAAAAATAATGTTAAAAAAAGGCCCGATGAAAGGAATTTCTTTTAAAAGAAAAAATAACCCCAAAAAAATCCACAAACATAAGTATGCTAGAATAGGAGGAAACGACAAGTAAGAAGTTCCTATCGCGATGTCCATAGACCCGGCAAATAGCCTTCCTAATCCCAAAGTAAAACCTTTTGTTTCTTGGGTCTGCATTCGAATGAGCAGGATCCCAAAAATTAAAAGAAAAACAGTCGAAAGGAGAACCGGGAGAAAAAAAAGAGAAAGCCGCATCCAAGAACTCGCATCGATCGCCACCGCTTTGCAAAAAATGAAGAAGAGCCCCGAAAGAGAAAGGGCGGCGAAGGCTGTGAAAATTTTTTTTCGAGAGAAAACCCCTTCCCAAGCTTTTACAAAAGATCTTTCCAAATCGATCCAATTCATGGTGTATAATCATTGACTTTGCTATCATTTTCGTCAATATGACAAATGCAATACAACAATCGACAACAATTGCTTTTCTTCAAGAAATTATTTACAAGCCCTTTGCAGAAGGGGGAGAACGAATCAACCGCGCCATTGAAGGGGTGAACCTCCATCATATCCAGCATCCGAAAATGAATTTGTTGGACAGAGGCTGGAGTTTATTGGTAGGGGTTTGCCTCATGATGCCTGTGATCAACTCCATTCTCTGGATCTGTATGAAAATATTTGGCAATCCAGAAATACTCAGCGAACCATTTACTCCTGACTCTCCGCAAGCCCCAGAACTAGGTCTGGAAGAAATAGTTGTTGAGGATCCAGGAATCGCCCCCCCACAAAAAGCTTTTAATGTAGAGCCGCCAAGAGGTATGCCCTTAAGCATTCGCGAAATGAAATATAGAGGGAGAGTGTCTTTAAAGAGCGAAGAGACCGAAAACGTCAAAGAGACCAATAGCAATTGGAAATTCGAAACGTATCCAGATACGTATTACGTGACAAGCGATGATGAAACGATGCATTCTGAAACATCCTTTGATTTAAATTGGAATCAGAAAACTCATTTTATAAAAATGGGTGAAACATCCGTCCGGATTCAAAGAATTTTCAATTCTCTTATTGTGACGGGATTTCATAACGGAGAACAGATCGACCGAAAACTCGAGCTTCGCAATGAATCCTATCCATGGATCCAACAACCGACAACTGGATTTCGCCCCTTTGTCCTTTCCACTGATAAAACACTCCGCTTTTATGGGGTTCATCCGATCGAACATGTAATCCGCGAATGTTTCGCAGAAAAAGAAGACGATATTTTAGAACCATATGGCAAAGTCACGAAAGTCTCCTTCAAATTCAACGACGTTTCTTTCGGGATGTTCTTCAATGAGCTCAGAACGCGGCTCGGTCATTGCTGGTTTGATCCTGAAAATGGCGACCTTCTCAAAATGAAATACCGGATAGGCCCATGGAATTGGGGTGAATCCAACATCGTCAAAGATCCCTAAAATTTTGCCATTCAAGCTTATACACAAATGAACTCAAAAGCTGGGAATTTGGCAAGGAAGCGGCGCAAATTTTTGTCTCCGGAGGAGGATTGCGACCATTGCCGGGAGGCAAGGCGCGAGTGAGGACCAAAAATTTGCGCCAAGCTGACGTCGCCAAATGTGAATAGAAGCCGTCAAACAATAAAGTAAACCATTTCACCGCGCTGTATATACCAGTCGGCATTATTCAATAATCTTCTTGAACCTATCTCAATAAAATTTTTCGTCAATTTTCGGGATTATTTTGTCTGCTTTTGACTTCAAATTTTGGATTGTCATATTTGAAATTGAGACACATATAAAATCGACTAAAACTTTTTATTGAGATAAATTCATATAATTATCTAATAAATAAACTTTAATTAAAGTGTAAACTTTAGTATTATACTAATATAAACTATAATTATCATAGAAACAAGGAGCATTATTATGAGTAATTCTGTCCCGCAATTAGGCCCTGCACCAAATTCCCCTTCAATAGAGGCCGAGGAACGAGTAAACGCACCTTTAGCCACTCCATCCAGTACTTTTCTAGATCCAATTTCCTCCGGCGTTCAAGCGACCATGAGCACATCAACTCCTGACCTTGCTGGGCGCGTCAGCGTCCTACCTCTTTCCTCCGATACATTGATCCCCTCCTGTGTCCCTACCCCCCAAGCAAAAGAGCACTGGTTTACTATAGAACTAGAGAAAATAAACCGCATCGAAGACCGAGAGCAAATGAGCGCATTCCTTATAAAGATGGAAGAGCTCGGGATCAATCTTTCCGATCCATACAAAGAGAAAACTTATTTTTCACATCTTGCCGCAATTACACGCCCAACCCCCTTATGCGATCTTCTTTGCGAAGCGATCTTAAAAACCGATGAAATGTGTCCATCTTTTATCACAGAACTCAAAAATTATCTATTCTTCGCTCCTTTTGACGATATTCTTTTAAATGCTGTTCTTCTGCAGCCAAATGCTCATGCAATCTTTAATCGTTTCTTAGAGATATTGACTCAAGACGATATGAACAACAATCAAGCAGTCAAAGATTGCGTATTTCGTTTTGCTTATAAAAATCGCTATGATTATCTTTTCTTTCAACTTTCTGACTACGAGGAGATGAGTAACGACCTCGCTTTGTGTATGAGAGTTAATCAGGCTTCTTCTGCATCTCTTCAACAATTGAAGGAAAATAAGAAATGGATGACCTATCGAGCCAAAGCTTCGTCAACGTTCGCGTTAAAAGCTGTACCTTCAACTTGGCAAGCCGCAAATGAGTTCTTGTTGAATCCCAACAGCCTTCAGGGAGAGTTTTCTCTCAAAATGCTATTACTAACGCATGGCATTTTGATGAAAGAAGAGCTAGTTCCCGTTGGTAACGACGTCGAAATAAGAGGTCGATTCCGCTATGAAAGGGATATCATCAACTCCCGTTATAAGGGCATTGTTCGGACAGGAACTTGGAGAGAATTGTATTGTCTGCCACAGAATCTGCAAAGAGAATTGAACAAATTCGAAGCCTGGCTAAAAGAGAACTTAGCTGCCAAAGCAAACCCGATCGTCTTGGCCGGGCTTGCTCATCAACGATTTCTCTCTTTACATCCATTTATGAACGGAAATGGAAGATTATCCAGACTTTTAATGGACTGGATTTTAATGAAATATAATTTACCTCCTCCCATTTTAAAGGTGGAAATAAATGGCGGTCTCGAACCTGTATTTCCTCTTCTACCAAAAAAGGGGGATCCGGGAGGCCTTATGCATTTAATTATAAAAGGCATTTATGAAAGTAAAACATTTATTAAAAATGATTGACTTTAAGGAAGTGAAAAAATACAATGTATTTTCAACTTTTAAAAGGAAAAAATTATGACCCAATATATTTCTAATAGATTTACAACTGATCGAGCCATTACCTTCTTAAATGAAAGCAATCAAATCGGCATCTTGCTCGATCGCTCCCGATTCACGTAAA
>CAZFWE010000051.1:0-8979 GCA_964522685.1 uncultured bacterium
AGAGTGGAGGGAGGTACAGGCTCAACAAATATTCATTTTTGATGCGCTAGCCCTGCTCCAGAATCTAGATAGATTTTTATCTTCTGCATTTCATTTTCTTTCGGTAATTTTATTTTTCTAATTCTTCAGCAGAAACGCCATAGATATAGAATGGAAACTCACATACTGCCTTAAAGCCCATCTTTGTAAAAAGTCCCCATGCCATACCTTTAGGCATCAAAATAGCCATCACTTGGTCATGATGCCGCTTTTTTGCTTCAACTAGTGCCGCATGAACAAGTGCGCCACCGATGCCATGTTTACGGTGCTCAGGTAAGGTTGCTAAGTTCCAAATTCCAGCTGATGATGGAGCCACTGAAAGAGTAGCAGTTCCAACTAGAACTCCATTCAAGTAAGCCATAAAATGAACCTGTTCATCTTTCTTCATTACTGAATTATTCAAAGCTAGCCATTGTTCTGTTGCTTTTGGGCTCATAGCAAAGGCATTCGCTGCGAGATTTGTAAAAGACTCAAGCTCCGAATCTGACTGAACAATCTTAATTTTTAAATCAGGGGATCCTGCAGGTTTAGAAGGCATTTCTTCGGAAATATCAAGAGCAATACCAGTAAGGATTCCTCCGAATTGGAAGCCTTTTGTTTCTAAAATTTTAGCTGACGACCACCACATGAAGGGAAGATTTTTAGAAGAGAAATACTCAATCGCTGTATTGATTTCTTCTTCTGTTGGAACGCGCGTCCCATCTTTTTCCATGACTCCGTTGCCACAGACATAATCCATTCCCCAAGCATATAGGCAATTTTGCTCTGCTTCTCTAAAATCGGCTTTAGGGAGTGGACTGGAAACAGAACCTGAGCGAAAAGTATCAAATCTTCCTTGAATCACTGATTGTAGAAGAGCATCTTCTTTGCTATCGATTCCAATGTAAACCTCTACTTCTTTGGGCGAACCCGATACGAATTTATTCCCATAGAGTTCAAAATCACCTATATACGTGCGTTCTAAGCTCGACTGCTTCCAAATATTGCCCCAAGTTTCAATCAAGGCTTTAGGATGCTCTCCTACAGCGCGAAAGACGGCGTAAGAACTTGTTGGAATAGTTTTTGCTACCATTCCTTGAGGAATTGTATCAATAGAGCTAACGGGACAACCAATGACTACCGAATAGGGTTGAGTATAGTTGCCTTCGTAGTCACAATATAGGGCGATAACTTCATCAGAAACCTTATTTGGAATTCGACTTATAACGTCTTCACTGTAAAACCTTCCCCACAACTTAGGAATGTCTTGGGGTCCTGCTTCTGGCGCATTGGATGTTCGACAATCGATTCCGATTACTAGTGTGGCGGATTTCTGTACAACCTGGTGGGTTCCCATCGTATTCTCCTCTATAAAACTTGTTTTGTCACTGATATGAGGTGCGCTTTGACCTAAAAGCGGGTTGCTTACAAGTGCTGTTGAAATGGATAGGATTGTAAACGGGGTTCTCATGAGACTCCTCTCACTTAAAATTGAGAGTGATTTATAGCACAATTCATCATCTGTTTCACTCTATTTCAGGAGGTATCAAGCAGAATTAAACAGATGCGTATAACAAAAATTGCGAAAGGGGTGGAACCTGACAAAAGTTCTGACATAATGCCATGTGCTATGTGAATATGGCGAGTATGTCAGAACGAAAACGACTGTTTTTCAAGTAGTTATAAAAATGGGGCAACCTGGACTTGAACCAGGGACCGACGGGTTATGAGTCCCATTCTAAGTATTACTCTGAAGGAAAGAGATTAAACCAGAACTGCATTTTCATAGGCAAGGGGATTGATCATTTGTTCAGATTGATGCTGTAACTCCTCCAGTTCGTTCAGGTCACTTGCGGAAAAATTTTATGCGATAGGGGTGCAGATTTCTCTCTTACTGCTATTCAAACCAAATGTCATGCTATAAGAAATCATCGCTGTTCTCTGCCCACTTCTTTGTCCATTCTTTGAGATGCGCTACTTTGTCTAAAGAATCCTTGTGAAAGGTTCCTAAAGTTTCATGAGATTCAATCCAAAAGAAGAGTCTTAAAGTAGCAAAATTTATGAAATGAGGAATCAAAAGTGCTTCATGCGCACTGAAAGGACGAATTTTGCGGTATCCAGTCAATAGGTGAGATAGCCATTGAGTTTCAATAGAGCCAAAATGGGCGTGCGAAAATCTGCCAGCCATAGAAAAAATCACAATGGCAAGATCAAAAGCATACCAGTGATAGCAACTATCATCAAAGTCGATAATGCCAACCGTATCATCTTCTCCGATGAACATGTTGAGGGCTCCGAGATCGGCATGAATCAGGCCATAATTGCTGTGATTTCGAGGAAGCGATTCCATCCAAGAAACAGCCTTTTTCAATCGAGTAGAGAGCTCCTCTTCCTTTGATATTTTTGCTGCGCTGAGTGCATGTCTTAAGCCCCTTTCACGAAACCAGTCTTCTCTTTTTCCCTCTAAATGAGCGCCTTCGTAGGTTTCGCTTGCATTGTGCATTTTACCAACCAACGAACCGAGGGTTTCTAAAAATTGGGGGGTTGTCACAATTTGTTCTTGGGGATGCTCTCCCTTGATTTCAGAGAAAACAACTGCCTCGAAGTGTTGATTTCCATCAGCGAGGGAAACCACCTTGTGACCCTCTATAGCGGGGATTATTTTGGGGACCTTTAGTCCAGATTTGGAAAGGTGTTCGATCCAGTGAATTTCCGCCAAGATTTCTGGTTTCATCCTTCTTAATGGGGTCGTAAGCCGTAGATAGGCTTTTCCAGAAGGGGATTTGCAGGAAAACACAATGTTTTCCATTTTACGAACAAAGACGATATCGCTTAAGGCCCATTTCTTCGCAAGAGAGTCTAGAGCAAACTGGCTTGGGAATTGTTCTGCAGGAGTATGAGTCATTTTATCTCTAATTCTGTAAACCGTAAATTAGCTTAAAGCAAGTATCTTCATCCTTAATTAATTCCAGTTTTAGACCATCTTGTGGAGTGACCCAAGTAAATCCTTTATGTTCCTGAAAGTTAATTTTTACGGCTCCAGGATCGCCAGCTAATTTCGCCCTGAACATGTGATATACGAAATGATCTTTCTCATTGTACTCAATGTAAACTGCACCCAAACTTTCAATTTGTTCTTTAGAAAACTCGTACCCGGTTTCTTCTTGGATTTCTCGAATTACTGCTTCGATGGGCGTTTCACCTTTGTCAATTTTCCCACCTGGGATGCCCCACAGATTCCCTTGAAATTTCTTTTCCTGGCGATGGAGCACTAGAATTCGATTGTCACATTCAATAAACAAAGCAGCTACTTCAATTCGCGGTTTAAATTGCTTTGTAGGCTCCTTGTATATAACGGCATGAAGAGACAGAGCGATCAATAAGAAAATAGCGAATAAGGGAATGTGTTTCATTGATTAGAGTTTCGGTTAGGGTTGCGGGATCAGTATCGCTGAAAATAGAGGTATTTGTGAAGCTCAAAGACATTACAAGGGGGCTTTTTCCCTTCTCGGGCGCTTTCTATGGTAATTCGCTTCAAAAAATGATTGGTATAGATCGAAATCACCTGTCCTAATAAAATACCCAGAAACTAGGTATTCTGGTGCGATTAGTCAATAAAACAAGGTATGCGATTTTGGGAGTGCTTCTTGATGGACCTTCCACGGGCTATGAAATCAAGGCCCTCATGGGAAGATCGACAGTTTATTTCTGGCGAGAATCTGATTCGACGATCTATCCCATGTTGAAGGTTTTAGCCAAGGAAGGGAAGGTGTTCTCTGAGATCGTATATGTGGGAAAGAAAAAGAAAGAAGTCTTTTCAATTACCGAGATAGGACGGGAAGAATTTAAGGAATGGGTCAAGGGGCCGACGGGATCGGAAACGCCGCGGAATGAGTTTCTTCTCAAGCTCTTTTTTGTCACAAATCGAATGGAGATGGTTCGGCTCTTTCAAGAAAGGTTAGAGGGGGCCGAAAAGACTTACGAAGAATACAAGAAAATCGAAAAGAGGATAGAGGGTCTATCGATTTTTCCCAACAAGGCTATCCGCCTCAAAGCGCTGAGATACGGAATCGCCCAACTTGCACTAGAAATGCAATGGTTAAAAGAAGAATCAATTCGGGAGTGTGTCCATGTCTAAAAATTTTGGATGCTCTTCGCAATGCGGCCTCCCGCTTGATCTCGATCTTTCCAAGATTATTGTTCACGGTGCGAAAGAGCATAATTTAAAGAACATTTGTTTCGAGATTCCCAAAGGCAAGCTCGTTGCATTAACAGGTCCTTCAGGATCAGGCAAATCCTCCATTGCAGTCGAGGTTTTACAGAAAGAATGCTTAAGGCAATTCCTGGAGTCATTGGGCATGACGACAGATCATATAACCAAGGCAAAAGTAGACACCATCATCGGATTGTCCCCTGCCATAGGGGTTACGCAGCGTGTGACGGATTTCAATCCTCGCTCTACAGTTGGCACAAAAACGGCAATACTCACAATTCTAAGGAACTTGTTTGCCTCTATGGGCCGCCAGCCTTGCAGTGGTTGCGGGAATCTCGTCAAACAACCTTTGCAAGACAAAAGCAAGCTAACCACCATCGAGGTAGAAAAAGAAGGTTCCGAGAAGAAGAAAATGAAAAGTTACTTCGATTGTCCTCATTGCGGCTCCAGGCTAGAGAAATTGGAAATGGCCTATTTTTCATTCAACGCATCGGCCGGAGCATGCGAGAGCTGCAAGGGGATGGGGGAAAAGATTGAGGTCAACATTTCCCATTTACTGAATCTTGAAAAGGCCATTAAAAACGGCGGGGTCGGTTTTTGGGATCAGGCGCTTGGAGAGTACTACGAGAGGGTGATTCAGGCGGCAGCGAAGCACTATAATTTTCCCATCGATACAAGCTTGCCTCTAGCCAACTACACGAAGGAGCAAAGGGATTTTATCCTCTATGGAGTGGATTTTCCAGAGTTTGTCAAGGCGCATAAAAATATAAAACCGCCAAAAAAGGTAAGCGATGGGAAATACGAGGGCATTATCCCAACCCTACTAGCTCGATATAAGAGTAACCCACATAAGGTACCAGACGAGATCAAGAAATATATCTCGAGGGAGCTGTGCCCTGCCTGTCAGAACACGCGGCTCGGCAAAGTTGGCAGAGCGGTAACAATCAATGGCAAGACGATTATTGATGTGGCCGGGCTAAATCTATCCGATCTCCTTGCTTGGACGGATGCGTTAGCAGCTCAAGTCTCAGCAGAAGAATTCCGAGTGTTTGCAGCTTTTTCGGATGCACTCCAAGGACGGATAATCAATGTCATAGAAGTGGGTTTAAATTATCTCACCTTGGATCGTCCCCTTCCGACGCTCTCCGCTGGAGAGTCACAAAGACTGAGGCTTGCCTGTGTGCTCGGCAGTGGGCTGACAGGAGTTTTATATGTTTTAGATGAGCCGACCACAGGACTGCATCCTCATGATACGGCAAAATTATTAAAAACCTTGAGACGGATCAAAGAATCCGGCAATACTGTTCTAGTGATCGAACACGATCTCGATATCATTAGGGAGGCGGATTATATCCTCGAAATTGGGCCGGGCGGTGGCAGCAAGGGGGGAGAAATCGTATTTGCAGGCACGCCTGCTGAAATGATGGCTTGCAGAGCCTCAATAACCGGGAAGTTTCTGGCAAGAAGTCCGACTCTTGTACCTCGCCCGCCTTCTAATCAAGGCAAAGTCCTTACGATTCGGGGAGCAAGCGAACACAATCTCCAAAATATCGATGTAAGCATCCCAGTGAATCAATTGGTTGTCCTGACGGGAGTGTCTGGCTCAGGCAAATCCACTTTCCTTTTTGATATTTTAGACAAGGCTGCAAGAAAGTACTTCAATCATGCGACCGCAGAACCAGGAAAGCATGCCTCCATTCATGGGCTTAACCACTTTCATCGGATTGTGACAGTCGACCAAGCTACGATCAAAAATACCCAAGCCTCAAGGTCCAACGTTGCAACCTATACAAAACTCTTTGACCTGCTGCGAGATTTATTTGCCTCGACATCGAGCGCTAAAATCCTCGGCTTTGGAGCGGAAAAGTTTTCTTTCAACACGTCTGAAGAACGCTGTAAAAACTGCAATGGGGCAGGCATGGTTGCCATCGACATGGCCTTTATGCCTGATGTGGAGACAGAGTGCCCTGTCTGCAATGGGATGCGATTTAATGGGGAGTTGTTATCGGTAAAATTTCAAGGGGCGAGTATCTCTGATATTTTAGACATGACCGTAAGTGATGCGATGGCTGTATTTAGAGGTGAGCAGAATATTTTTGCTCTCCTGGATTCCATGCTTCAGGTTGGATTAGGCTATTTAACATTAGGACAGTCAACATCGACATTATCAGGCGGAGAGGCCCAGAGGATTAAGTTAGCGGCAGAGCTATCCAAATCTGGAAGGGAATCCACGTTGTTCTTATTGGATGAACCAACAACTGGCTTGCATCCACAAGAAGTAGATAAGCTGCTTCATATTTTGAGGAAGTTGGTATCCAAAGGAAATACCGTGGTTGTTATCGAACACAATTTAGATGCTATTAGTGAAGCAGATACAATTATAGATTTTGGACCGAGCGGTGGAATCGCAGGAGGTAGAATTGTAGCAACTGGGACTCCTAAAGAGGTCGCTGCTAATAGAAAGTCATTAACGGGGCAATCCTTGAAAGCCTATTTCGGACTGTAACAAAACCAGACGATTCCCATCAATTTTCTATATGAAACCGTTGGTTCTCCATTAGCTTGCGACATTCTTTCAGCTCTTGCAATGCCTCACAGCTATACAGGCCATGTCTAAAGGGCCCTTTTTTGCAAGCGAGCAGTCCTTGCTTTGTTTTGGGGCCACCATGGGCACCATGCATACGGCAAACGTTCCAGAGCCTTTAATGGCAAAATTTTTGCACTGAACGCCACTTCGTTTTGATTTTGCCTTACACCTTTGCATGGGGACCCTCCTCAAGCTTTTGATTCATCCCTCCCCCGGGTATGACGTTTCCGACAATGGCTTGTCCTCCATCATGAATATGTACATGCTCTACATGAACGCGTTGTTCTCCTTTTCTCCGATATTTAAGCAATGCCTCGAGGGTTTCATGATGACGAGCGAGAAGTTTTGGCCCTTCCATGCCTTTGAGGTGTGCTGCGACCTGATCGGGTAGGGGGACAAAGCGAGTATCACCATTTTTGGTCTTTTCTAAAGTCGCGAAGCCGTTATCGAAGTCAATGTGCCTCCACTGTAGATCGACGATTTCCCCGAATCTAAGACCCATCGATGCGGCGATGAGGACAATTCCGTACAAATGGGTATTTTTGCTCTTTTTACAGCATTCGAGGAGATTGAGAAGCTCCTCTCGTGTTAGGAAAAGGAAGGAGTATTGCCCAAACACTGTCTGCGTGTGCTGGTTCGCCTGTGCGCTGAGAGATATAGCAAATGAGCTAGAGCGATTGGCTTCCGGCTATCCGATTATCACGTAATCGGGCCTCGGCAGTCGGGGAAAACAACCCTCGTCCAGCATGTGTTTCCCAACAAATCGTATGCGCATTTGGAAGCTCTCGATAGAGGTCGAACCTTGCTGCTTAGTTGGGAAGCAGTGGTTGTGCTTCCGGATCTCGCATATAGGGCCTTAGCAGTTCGACGATTCGATCGGTAGCCGCTTTCCGCTCATCGCGGGTGCGCTGGTCGCCAACTATACAATGGTCTTCATTAGGACGATTGAGGAAAAATTGTTGGTTTCGAAGCGACCATTCAATAGGCCCGTCGGTAAGACTTATTCCTTTTTCTCGGATTTGAGGATCCGCTCCATGTTTTAAGAGAATTTCAACTGCATCATCTTGGTGGGATGTTACTGCTTCATGAAGAGGTGTTCGATTGTACCCATCCGCAATATTTGGATTTGCGCCTGCATTTAAAAGATCCCTGATAATGCCAGAATATCCACGTGCAGCCGCGACGTGAAGTGGACTTCTTCTCGAATTTTCATTCGGATTAGCTCCCAACAAGAGCAAGAAATTAAGCATGCAGCGATTGCTAGCTTCTGCGGCATTAGCCAGCGCGTGCGAAGAATCGATATTCGAGAGATAATGAAATGCGTAAGCGGAAAGAGCTGTAACGACAGCACCGATGATGAGAGGGGTGGTGGTATAGAGAGAGAGCAGCAGCAGCCCAGATCCGAGAAGAATGCCGAAGATAGCCACTTTTTCAAGAATATTCTTGCGTAGGGTGGTTTCCTTCGAACCGATATAAGACTGGGGTTGCTGGATCATGGGGAATGCGGCTGATTGGATCATGGAGTTTCTCTTGTTAGATTTATTCTTGCATGTAAGATCTTAGCATGTCGACAATGCGATTGGCAGCGGCTTTTCGTTCATCGCGTGTTCGCTTGTCGCCATCTATATAACCATCGGCGATATTTAGATTGTATTTTTGCTGTTCATAGAATGCATAATCAATGAGATCTCGATCCATATTTGTTGTTCGGATTTTAGGATCGGCTCCATGTTCTAAGAGAATTTTAACGACCTCATCTTGATTCACCACTACTGCTTCACAAAGAGGTGTTCTGTCGTATTTATCTCTGGGGCCATTATCTCTATTATTCGGGTTCGCGCCAGCATTCAAAAGCTCTCTGACAATATCAGAATCCCCATGGATGACCGCTGTATCAAGCGCATTCTGAGTCGGATTTGCATTCGGATTGGCTCCTAAAAAGAGCAAGAAGTTAAGCATGCAGCGATTGCCAGCCGCTGCGGCGTAAGTCAGTGCGCGCGAAGAATCGATATTCGAGAGATAATGAAATGCGTACGCAGAAAAAGCCGTAAGGGCGGTGCTGGCGATGAAGGGGATCGCGGTGAATGTGGTAAAGAAAGGAGCGAGGAGCAATCCAGATCCGAGAAGGATGCCGAAGATGGCCACTTTTTCAAGAATATTC
>CAZFWE010000052.1:0-4057 GCA_964522685.1 uncultured bacterium
ACGATCCCAGTAGGGGACGGGTAAAATCGGCAAAGGAGCGGAACGTGTGAAGAGCGTCTTTAATTTCCTCATGCGTTAGGGATTTGAACGCAGGCTCGAATTTGGCTGCGGTAGCCAATCGCTCAAGCCGATGCTCTTTCCAAAAAGCTTGGAAGAGTTCCTTTTCGTTTCGATCAAGCGCGTCGAGATAGGGGCGCGGCGCTCGTTTCGAGACCTTTTCTTCTTTCCGTATTTCAGCCAAATATGTTTTTTGATGAACATCGCGCCAGACGCGGAATTCTTCATTTCTGAAGGAAAGAAATGCCTTCTGCTTCAATTCCGCTTCCAAGCGACACATCGCTTGGTTCAATGCGCGATACTGGCTCAGTTTCATCGGCCCTAAGAGTTTGAGTGATTCATCTGTAAATGCAGGGGCGTGCACGACAAGGCGGCAAAGATCGACTGCGAAGATCCGATCGGCGTTTGGAAGTGCTCGAAGTAGTTCATCGAGCCGGTCGATTCCCGTTCGCGACCGCTCAAAGAGCTCCTTTGCATCGTGGAGACCTGCGTGGAAAAGAGCCGCCTCGACATCTTCTTGCACTTGGATTGCCATTTTTACATCGTCGACCTGTTGAAAGAAGGCAGCGAGAGCCCCGTCCTGCGGGAGAATTAGATCTAAATAGAATTCCCAAGTGAGCGGACGTGCATCATCGTAAAACCCTCTCTTAGGTGAAAACCGTTCTCGGATGAGATCTTGCCGCCCGTCCCAAATTTCTCCAATCAGACGGTCATTTTCCAACCATCTCGAAATATTGCGCTGCCTTTTCTCTTGCATTTCTGCGTTTGAAGAGGGGATGAAATCATTTGGATCAAACCGCGGCGTGCTCGCAAGCGCAAGCACTTCTCCTGTTTTGGGGTCGAGCGCGACGATGCTGCCGCCTTTAATCCACGGCTGCTTCAGCGATTTGCGCTCTTTTGTCTCTGGATCGAATCCCAAGCTACGTCCTTCCCGACTCGCTTCATGCTCCGCGAGGAGCCCCTCTGCAAACTCTTGCAATTCGATCGAAAGGGTCAAAGATACTTGCTGGCCTGCAATCGCCTGGCGTTCTCCGACCAATTCTTTGAGGAATCTGCCTTTCTGGTCGACCTCGGTAATTTTCTTCCCGTAGAAGCCGCGGAGCTGCTGTTCAAAATTCCCCTCAATACCCGACTTGCCGACTAAATCTTGCAGTGTATAGGCTTTCTCTTTCAGTTCCTGATAGCGCACGGCAACCGCATCGAACGATAAAAATTCCTCTGGAAGCTCGTAACCTTGGCCTTGCTCCCAGTTCTCGATGATGTTTCGGAGGGCTCTGATCTCGTCGGCAATCGCCAAATATTGCTGCGAAGAGATCGATCCCATCGAACCGATCACCTCCGCCCCCGCTTTTCCCCGTGGGTAAAATCGCTCCGAGCCGATCTCTGCATGCAGCCCCATCCAATCTTTTTCCATCAAAGCAAGCCGAAAATGCTCTTCTTCCGTCAGTCCCGATTTGAGTAAAAAAGGGACATGCGGGAACAAAGAAGCTTTCGAATGGATTAAATCCTCGATCCGGACCGGATCGAGCTTCAAGAGCGGGGCCAGCTCCTCCGAAAGCTGCCGGATATATTCGCGTCGGGGCCATTGGCGGACTCTCTTCCCGCTGCCGTCGTCTTTCCATGAGATCGATGGAATTTGCGAGATCTGATTGTAATAGATGACCGCGTTATAGCAAATTTTATTCACTGCCAGTGGGATCTGGAATCGGTCTGTAATCAAGCCGCGATTGGCTTTTTCCACAATTGTCCGGCGCTTTGGTTGCTCGGCCATCTTTTGTCTTTCATCCCGCTGGATAACGCTCAAGTGCCACACTCTTAAGGCGATCATCAAAAAAGCAATGGAAAGGACTCGTAAAATTTTTTTGATTCTGGCCGAAGCGCTTTCTTTTTTTCTCATCGAACGATCTATGGTTTTAAAACCTTCCTTTATACACGGAAGAAGGATTTTTCCGCTTTGAATCGAAAGCTCTTGTAGGAAAATACAAGGATGAGATAAAACTACTATTTCGTTTTTTATCGCGTGCGCTATTTATGCGCCTGTAGTTCAATGGTAGAACAGTTGCCTTCCAAGCAACGAGTGTCAGTTCGATTCTGTCCAGGCGCTAAAAAAAATTTACATTTGAGGGTCAAGTTTGGCTATAACACAAAAAGAAGCAAAAGTAACAATTAAAGAATTAATCGAATCGGGAGCTCATTTCGGGCACCAAACCCGCCGTTGGAACCCCAAGATGAAGCGATTCATCTTTGAGGCGAGAAATGGCATCTATATCATCGATCTCGCAAAAACGCTGCAGCAAATTCGCGCGGCGGCTCAAACGGTCAGCGAGCTCGTCGGAAAGCGTAAATCGATCCTCTTCGTCGGGACGAAAAAACAAGCCAAAGCTGTCATCCAGGAGTGTGCTGAAGAGTGCGGCGAGTTCTACGTTTGCGAGCGTTGGCTTGGTGGCGCGCTCACCAACCTATCGACGATCCGCAAATCGGTCAAAACTCTCGAGAATATCGAAAAGAAAATCGCATCTGGTGGAGAAGGCCTGACCAAGAAAGAAATCTCTGTTCTCTCTAAAGAACAGACCAAGCTCAACCGCAACCTCGCGGGGATTCGCTCAATGAGAAAGCTCCCTGGCCTTCTCGTTGTCGTCGACCCGAGCAAAGAGCATATTGCGGTTGCTGAAGCCAATAAGTTAGGCATCCCGATCATGGCTTTGGTTGATACCAACTGCGATCCGGATCCGATCGACTATGTCATCGCATGCAATGACGATGCTCTTAAGAGCATCAAAGTTGTATTGAATACCCTCATGCAAGCCATCATCGACAAGAAGAACGAAATGAATGTTTCAGTCGGAAAAGGCGATGAAGAAGAGGAAGCCGACGAATCAGACGAAAGCGAAGAAGAATCGGATAAATAAGGCGGGCTTCTCGATGAAAGACATTACAGCGGATATGATTAAGGATCTTCGAGAGAAGACCGGCGTTGCCATGGGCAAATGCAAAGAAGCTCTGGTTCTTGCGGAAGGCGATCACGAAAAAGCGGTTGATATTCTTCGCAAAGCAGGTGTAGCGGCTGGCGTCAAAAAAGAAGGGCGTGAAACAAAAGAAGGCTTGATTCTTACAGGCGAAGACAAATCGCACCTCGTCATTGCCGAAGGCAATGTCGAGACCGATTTCGTTGCTCAGAACGATCGTTTTAAGCACTTTTTGCATGACGTCGTCAAGCAAGCACTCGAGACGAAGCCAGCTTCCTTAGTCGATTTTGTCCAGCAACCTTATTTTAAAGACAAATCGATCACGATCGACCAATATCGCAACCTCGTCATCCAAGCGCTTGGAGAAAACATTCAACTTCGGCGCATGGAAGTAATCCACAAGCACCCGAACAGTTCCTACGGGATCTATTCCCACATGGGTGGGAAGCTCGTCGTCATCGTAGAAATCGTAGGCTCGTCTGAGGTGGGTGATGTCGCGAAAGAAATCGCGATGCACGCAGCCGCTGAGAATCCCGACTATTTGAAGCCGGAAGAAATTCCTGCGCATGCTCGCGCTCGGGAAGAAGAGATCGCCAGATCTCAAGTTCAAGGCAAGCCAGAGAATATTGTTGACAAGATCGTCGCAGGGAAATTGAAGGCATTTGAAGAGCAAGCTTGTCTCATTTCTCAGAAGTTTGTCAAAGATAATACGGTTACCGTCCAGCAATTTCTGGACATTTGCTCGAAGAAAATTGGCAAGCCTCTTTCCATCCGCTGTTTCTGGCGTTGGAAAGTCGGCCAAGCATGACTCTGCCAGCATATAAGCGCATCCTATTAAAATTATCGGGGGAGGCTCTCATGGGCTCCCAAAAGTTTGGAGTCGACCCCGATGTCTGCCATGAAATTGCCCTTTCCGTTCAAGAATTAACGCAGCTCGGCGTCCAAGTCGGAATTGTCATTGGCGGTGGCAATATTTTCCGCGGCATTAAAGGAACCCATTCTGGGATGGATCGGACACCTGCCGACCATATTGG
>CAZFWE010000052.1:4067-5408 GCA_964522685.1 uncultured bacterium
GGCATGCTAGCCACCATTATCAACGGAATCGCGCTCCAGCAAGCGTTTGAGAGAATTTTCTGCGAGAGCCGCATCATGAGTGCGATTGCATGCGATGTCATGGCAGAAAGTTATAATTGGAAAAAGGCCCTCGAATATCTCAATCAGGGCATTATTTTGATCTTTGTCGGTGGGACTGGCAACCCGTACTTTACCACTGATTCTGCAGCGGCGCTCCGAGCGCTGGAAATCAACGCCGAAATTTTGATGAAAGCGACAAAAGTTGACGGCATCTACGACAAAGATCCCATTGAATATTCCGATGCAGTAAGATACGATCGGATCTCCTATTTGGAAGTTTTGGCCGCTCGGCTTCAAGTGATGGACGCGACAGCGATCGCGCTTTGCCGCGAAAACCGGATCCCGATACGAGTATTTAATATTTTTGAAAAAACTTCCTTGAAAAATGCCGTTTGCAACCAATCGGTCGGAACTTTAGTGGAGTGAGGATTTCATGAGTACAGAAAACCAAGTCAAAGCAGCGATGCAAGCCGTCATCGACCACTTAAAATTAGAATTGAAATCTCTTCGGACGGGAAGGGCTAACTCTGGCGTACTCGATCGCGTCATGGTTGAAGTCTACGGCAGCCCGGCGCCTTTGAAATCTGTTGCCAACGTCACCGTCCCTGAGGCTCGCCAGATTCTAGTGACCCCGTTTGACCCGAGCACTTGCCATGCGATCGCTAAAGGCATCGAAGCTGCAAATCTCGGCATCCATCCGATGGTCGATGGCAAAGTTGTTCGGATCAACGTCCCTCCAATGGACGAGACAATCCGCAAGCAGATCGCCAAGCAGTGCAAAGAGCTCGGAGAAAAGGCCAAAATTGCTCTCCGCGAAGTGCGGCGCAAGTTCAACGACCTAGTTCGCAAGGAGAAGGCCGATGGCACCTTGCCGGAAGATATGATGAAGAAATTGGAAAAATCGATCCAAGATTTCACCGACCGATTCTGCAAAGACGCCGATGCCGCTTGTGCCGAAAAAGAAAAAGAGATTATGACGGTATAATCTCACTTGCCCAAAATAAGGGCGGTGCGTTAGAATTGACTCCGTTTTATGAATGTGTTTTCCGCGGAGGAAAACAAAGTAATAAGGCCCCATCGTCTAGCCCGGTCTAGGACATCAGATTTTCATTCTGCGAACAGGGGTTCGAATCCCCTTGGGGTCATTTACGAGACTTTAGCTCAGTGGTAGAGCATCTCACTTTTAATGAGAGGGTCGATGGTTCGAACCCATCAAGTCTCAAAGAAAAAGCCTTTGCGAAAGCAAAGGCTTTTTTTTTGACTTGAGGAAGCCGCCTGCGC
>CAZFWE010000052.1:5418-8856 GCA_964522685.1 uncultured bacterium
AGGGTCGATGGTTCGAACCCATCAAGTCTAAAAATAGGCCTGTGCTAAAGCAAAGGCCTTTTTATTTTAAGACGGGTGCGAAGTGAATTGCGGCATTTTTCGCATCGAAAAATTGAATCTTGAAGCTCTTCATGATAAATCGGAAGCTCGGCCAATGATGGTAAGGTCCAGTGTAATTTTTGGATATTTAGCGAAAAATTCTTGTAAATGAGAGACTATGCAGTAGTCGGCAAAGTATTGGCTTGAGAGCACGGTCCCTTGCAATGCTGGTAATAAACGCGCCCTAATTCCGTTAATTCCAAACGTCTTGTTCTTCGAGACGGCAAAATCATTTTCAACTCATTTTCTACTATGAAATCCAAACCCATCATTCATTCTTAAACAGCTAACAGTCAATATATTAATGAATTGGATTTTAGAAAAATCTAATTTTGTGCTATTTTGGACTTTAAATAGGGCTAATAATGGATAAAATTATCCGCGATATCATTCTAGAGTTTCACCGTAGCGCCTTACCCCCTCTCATTCAGAGGGAGATAGAACTGCCAGAACTCCCTCCTCATCTTAGAAAAGCTGTGGTGTTTATCGGAATGAGGCGTGTTGGGAAGACCTATTTGATCTACCAGCATATGCAACAACAGCTCCGTCTTGGATGCACAAGGGAAAAACTGCTGTATATTAATTTTGAAGACGATCGTCTTTTGCAATTTAAATCAGAACATTTTCAAATGATCTTGGACGTTTATTTTCAATTATATCCTCAATCGATCGATGCTCAAGATCTCCATTTTTACTTCGATGAAATCCAAAACATTTCTGGATGGGAAATGTTTATTCGAAGACTTTTAGACAAAGAGAAGATGACTCTATTCATCACAGGGTCTTCTGCAAAACTCCTAAGTAAGGAAATTGCAACAAGTCTAAGAGGAAGGTGCATTGAAAATGAGGTCTTCCCTCTTAACTTGCATGAATATTTGGCTTGCCGCGGCATCCAGCGATTCTCCTCAGAAAACATTCCCACAAGTAAAGATAGGGCAATTATCAGGCATCACTGCGAACACTATCTAAAAAAAGGGGGATTTCCTGAAACTTTGGATGTTTCCGATGCTCTCCACTCCCAAATCATCCAATCCTACGTAAATTCTGCTGTCTTTCGGGATGTAGTCGATCGGCATCAAATTAAAAACTCTCATATTGTGAAAGTTTTTCTAATTTACTGTCTGCAAAATATCGCCTCTCCATTGAGTATCACAAAGGTTTATAATACCTTGAAATCATTGGGCGAAGAACTCACGCGAAGTCATCTCTATGAATATTTGGACTATTTTGAAGATGCCTATTTGATATGCACTGTGCCGATTTTCGACTTTTCTGCTAGAAAACGGCAAGTCAATCCAAGTAAAATCTATTGCATGGATTGTGGGATTATCTCTAGTTATTCCATCAAACCCCATACAGAACTTAGCGCATGTCTAGAAAATGCGGTCTATATTCAGTTAAGGCAAAATGGAGTTGAGAATGTTTTCTATCACAAAACAGAAAGCGGAAAGGAGGTCGATTTCGTAGCACAACACGTCAATGGTAAAATAGAGCTGTATCAAGTTTGCATTGACATGGATGATGCAAAAACGAAACAACGAGAAATCAGTGCGCTGATTGAAGCGGCTATGGAACTAAAAATCGATGAAGCATTCATCCTTACAACGAATACAACAGAGACTCTTCAGCTTGATTCCATCCGCATTCATATCCTTCCCTATTGGCAATGGGCTCTTGGCATACAATCATGACCTTCTCATTCAGACTCATGGAATCGTGCCGCTCAAATTTTAGAGACTGTTAACCTCATTCCAGCTGTAACGTTCTCATTTCATCCAATAAATGTTTTGGGGAATAACGGAAAAAAACCGGGTTAAGATTCAAACTCTATTCTTAGTTAAAAATTGTCGTGAAATACTTACCTTCAGGACCAACGGCCTGTCTCATAACCTTTAGAAGTTTCTCGTCTGGTGTTTTTTCCTTTGTGACTACGATGACTTTACCATCTGATTTCAAATTTGAATGTTTTAGGTTTTCAAAAATAGCCAAGGTATTCTCGATGTCATACCCTAAAACAACATCACTTTTCCTATTCTTCTCGATGCAAACATCTGCATTGGGAAAAAAATCGATATGGAGCTTCAATGGTGTTTGTTGTTCAATTGCATTTAGAAATTGATCGATTGTTTTCATTATTGGATCTTTTATATTCAATTCAGAAATGGCCCCAGATCTTTTATCCAAAGCCATCCCTCCAAGGATTATAGCACCAATAATGAGAATAATACCTGCTACGATTGCCACATTTCTTGCTTTCTTGTCGTTAGCGTTTGCTGCATAAATACCGCTCGCTCCACCACAAATACCTAAAACAATTGCAGGAACCATCTTGCTCCAATCTACTGATGTAGAAGCGCGTATATTTGTTTGTACTTGCTGAACATCATTAACTTGATAATTAAGGTCAATAAATTGAATATTTAAAGTTCCTGCCCAATTCTTTAAACGATCGTCTCCGAATAATCGATCTAACAACTCGCAATCTTGTAGCAAATAGCCGGAAGCAAAAATAGCCAATGTAATTTCATCCTGATGATCTAGTTTGGATACGACGGCATTTTGTACTGAATCAACATATGCCTCCCAAAGTTGTTTGTTTTTGTTTGGATCAAGCTCAGGACAACCACACCGCCTTAATTCGTGGTATTTGTAAGAACAGTGCGTTGTTGCGAAATTACTTGCCATAGATGGTATCTCACATTCCTGGGGTCGAGAACCCCTCACTATGTTCAAAGGTATGAAAGTGGATGCATCTCGAACTTTTTGGATATCGCAAGACAAATAGCCACCGCCTAATGGTTCTAAAAAGCAAGAGGCTTGCTGACTCTTCGATAATTGAATGGACATACTGGTAGTACTCATAAAGTGTCTCCT
This sequence comes from uncultured bacterium, assembly GCA_964522685.1. Taxonomy (GTDB): domain Bacteria; phylum Chlamydiota; class Chlamydiia; order Chlamydiales; family SM23-39; genus CAITMJ01. The sequence continues at coordinate 8,392 of CAZFWE010000052.1, forward strand.
TTGTTTTTGGGGAAAAAGGTTAACAGGCAACCACATATTAATCAATTTTTTAATGCTTTGAGGTCCGAGTCATCTGGAGTTGGTGATCATGCGAGCTCTATGGTGTTTTTTAGACTTAAAATAGATTTTGTGGTGAATCAAATCAAAATATTTAATAGTATTGTTTATTATATTTTTAAAATATAAAAATTATTTTCATTTAATTTAATTGTGACTGGCCAGATAATATTCGCGAGAAACAAAAAAAATAGGTAGGTCGATGTCAATTATAGGATCTTTACTCTGGGGAAAAGAAGGCTCATATGAAGTGTTGGGAGTAAACGCGCATTTCCAGAAAGCGAGTGGCGGTGGCTACTCGCTAGGTGGCGGGATTATCGGTCAGGTTGTGAGCTGGACCCAAGGCAATCCGGTGTTTCGGATTGCGAGCCTGGGATATCTTCACGTATTTATCCATGAGATGGGCCA
>CAZFWE010000053.1:0-8711 GCA_964522685.1 uncultured bacterium
AGCCCTATACAGATGAATCTTGTGAATCCGTTCTCTCGTGGAGCGAGGGGAAAAAACAGGCCGTGATTGTGCCAATTTCGTTCACGTCGGATCATATAGAGACGCTCTTCGAGATCGAGGAGCTCTATCTGCCGATTTTGCGGAGCAAAGGCCTTGAAGCGCACCGATGCCCAGCTCTTAACCTGGACAATGATTGGGTCGAGGCGATCTCACAAATTGCCGCCACCTCTCCCCTCTCAATGACAAAGATGTTGGTCAGGCGTTAAAAAGTAAATTAATACCTCCTATAGGCGCTTCTTACCGGCGGTAGCGCCCTTCTTGGCCCTCCTCTTGCCGGAGATTGCCGATCTCTGCCGGAAAAGGTCGGAGCTGGAGGTTACCCTCGAGACCAAGCTCCTCAAGAGCATTGAGATTGCCAATTGCGGGCGGGAGAGCTTGCAGCTCGTTGACAGCGAGTTGAAGCCTCTTAAGAGAGGCGAGCTTGCCAATCTCTGGCGGGAGGGCTCTGAGCTTGTTAGAAAAGAGAGAAAATATCTCAAGAGCGTTGAGATTGCCAATCTCTGGTGGAAGAGCTTCAAGATTGTTGTAAATGAGCTGAAGCTTCGTAAGAGATCTGAGACTGCCGATCTCTGGCGGAAGAGCTTGCAGCTTCGAGCCAGAAACCAGAAGATGTTTTAAGAGCTTGAGATTGCCGATCGTGTCTGGAAGGGTTTGCAACTGGAGGGCAGAGAGGATCTCAAGGGATTCAAGAGAGTTGAGATTGCCGATCTCTGCCGGGAGAGATTCGAAGCTGTTGAAAGAAAGGTTGAGCTTTTTTAAATGAACAAATAAACGAATTTCTTTTGGTAATTTCTTAAGTCCTGCGCCGGATAGATTAAGTGAATCGAGATTAGAAATCTCTTCACTTTGCACCATCCAATCTTGAATGCACGCAGCTTGATCGCTGACAGAGCCATTGAATTGCGGTTTTCCCTGTATAGGCAGGCGGTTGTAGAAGTCAACTAGGCTTTCAGCGAGTTCAGGGGTTTTAACGTCCGTCAGATCCTGGACATCGACCAAATCAGCCTGGTGAAGGGGATTATTGATGATCGCGATTGCGCTAAAAGCAAATCCCGCGCCAGCCACAACACCAATGGCAAGGCCCGCTAGCCCAGCCAGATACAACCCGAGAGCCGCTGCAGCAACCGTGCTAACGGCTACGATCAAAGCTTTTAATGCAGGAGGAATCGGAGATGCTTGAAATTCTATAGAATTGTTTCGAATTCCAAAATTTTCTTGAACTTGCGTCGCCATCATAATAAATATTTCTCCCACCTTAATTTTAAAGGCATTTTATGCTTTACGCTCTTTTTCAGTAAATAAAAACAAATACTATAACAAAACTATACTGGAAGATAAAATTCTGCGGACAAACAGGCAAAAATAATTTCAAGAAATTGTCATAAATCTTGTAGAATGTATTGCATGACTCAATCAAAAGCGAAAATCGACTTCCGCGGATCATGGTTTTGGTTGATTTTTTGGTTCATTTTCTTTTTCCCAATCGCTCTCGTTTTGCTATTTACTGACAGCATTTTTCAGGGAGGGCAGAAGTCTTATCGATTCATCTATAACGGATCGAGATTCTGGCTCTGTTTCTGGCTGCTCTTTTTTTTCCCAATTTCGTTTCTGCTGATGTGTTTCAAAGGCTTCACCATCGACACCCAACAGCTTTGATGAGCTTTTCGTTAGAGGAAAATTCGATGGATGAGCTATTCTGTCGAAAAATTCCTATGGCTTTGGTACCCTCAAAATTACTTCTTTCAAGCGGAGAAATATTTCCCGGATTCTCCCCTTCCTGGCAAGAGGAACTCTATTTCGGAGAGGCCGTTTTTACAACCGGCATGACCGGATACGTCGAATCGCTGACCGATCCTTCTTACGCAGGGCAAATCCTCGCCTTTACTTATCCTCTGATTGGAAATTACGGAGTCCCTTCGCGCGAAACTTGGGAATCGGATCAGATCCAAGCCGCCGGGGTCGTGACCGGGTATGTAAGCGAATCCTCTAGCCACTGGGATTCGGAATGTTCCTTTTTAGAATGGCTAAAGCAACACAAAACGCCTTTGATCACCGGCGTAGATACGCGCGAGCTGACGAAAAGGCTTCGCAAAAGCGGAGTGTCACTCGCTGCGATTGTGATGGGCGATAAAAAGCCGCGCAAATTCTTCGATCCCAATCAGACCCATCTCGTTTCTAAAGTAAGTCTCCCCTCTAAAGAAGTCCTTTCTAAGGGGGAAAAACGAGTGATCGCAGTCGATTGCGGAATGAAGCAAAATATTCTCCGATGCCTTTCTCGCTTTGATTTGGAAATCGTGAGAGTGCCTTATGATTACGACTATACGAAAGAGAAATTCGACGGTCTATTCCTCTCGAATGGACCCGGCGATCCTCAGAAATGCACCGAGACGATCGAGATTTTAAAAAAAGCGCTCAAACTCAAAAAACCAACGTTTGGGATTTGTCTCGGCGCGCAAATTCTCTCTCTCGCAATCGGAGCGGCTACGTATAAACTCAAATTCGGCCACCGAGGACAAAATCATCCTTGCGTGGATTTGGAACAAAAAAAATGCATTCTCACCTCACAAAATCACGGGTACGCCATCGATGAAAAAACGCTGCCGAAAGATTGGAAAGCCACTTTTCGCAGCCTGAACGATCATTCGGTCGAAGGAATTGCGCACCGCACGCTCCCCTTTTTCGCTGTTCAGTTCCATCCAGAGGCACACCCCGGCCCGACCGATGCCGCTTACTTATTTGAAAAATTTTACAAACTATTATGAAAAAACGCGTTCTTATTCTAGGTTCTGGAGGTCTCCGCATTGGACAGGCCGGAGAATTCGACTATTCGGGTTCCCAGGCCATCAAGGCCTTGAAAGAAGAGGGGTGGAAAACGATTTTGGTCAATCCCAATATCGCGACTGTGCAAACCGATCCCGACATGGCAGATATCGTCTACTTGCAGCCGCTGAACATCGAGACAATCGAAAAGATTATTCTGAAAGAAAATCCTAGCTACCTTCTTTTGAGCTTTGGCGGACAGACTGCTTTGAACCTCGGGCTTTCCCTGGAAAAAGAGGGCATCCTTAAGAAATACGAGATCGAAGTGCTCGGTACGCCCGTGGAATCGATCCGACTGAGCGAAGATCGCGACTTATTTAAACAACACCTAGAAGAGATCGGCATCCAAACTCCGAAAAGCCTCGCCGCTGCCACGGTTGAAGAAGCGCTGCAGGCCGCGGAGAAAATCGGCTATCCAGTGATGATGCGCTCCGGCTTTTCTCTCGGTGGTCTCGGTTCCGGAAAAATGGAAACGGAACAAGAACTAAAGAAAAGAGCCCGCGAAGCATTGAGCGGAGCGCCTCAAATCTTGATTGAAGAATATCTCAAGGGCTGGAAAGAGCTGGAATACGAGATCGTCCGCGACTATAAAGATCAGGCGCTGACGATTTGCAATATGGAAAACTTTGACCCAATGGGCATCCATACGGGAGAGAGCATCGTCGTCGCTCCGTCTCAAACTCTCTCCAATGACGAATACCACCTTCTCCGCTCGATCGCCATCCAGGTGGCGCGCCATTTCAAAATCATCGGCGAGTGCAATGTGCAGTTTGCCTTGGATCCGAAGACGAGCAATTACCGCGTCATCGAGATGAATGCGCGCCTTTCCCGCTCAAGCGCTCTCGCGTCAAAAGCGACCGGCTATCCGTTGGCCTTCGTCGCAGCCAAGCTCGCACTCGGCTATAGTTTGGACGAGGTATCCAATTCCATCACGCATAAAACCACGGCATTTTTCGAACCAGCGCTCGATTATATCGTCGTGAAACTCCCCCGTTGGGACACGCAAAAACTCAAAGCTGCAGACCGGACCATCGGCACCGAGATGAAAAGCGTCGGCGAAGTGATGGCCATCGGCCGCACATTCCCGGAAGCGTTGCAGAAAGGGATCCGAATGCTCAATCTTGGAAGAGATGGACTTGCAGGGGAAAAATTGGAAGAGCCTGTCCTCGATATTCAAAAACCGACCGACTGCCGCCTTTTCGCTTTGTATCAATATTTCAGCGACGGCGGCCAGGTTGAAGAAGCGCATGAATGGTCTCTGATCGATCGCTGGTTTTTGACGCAGCTCTATGATCTGGCTCAATTTGAAAAGGAATTGGAAGCAACGCCTCTTTCTCCAGAACGGCTGCTCGCCGCAAAACGGAGAGGCTTTTCCGATACGGCGATCGCCCGTTTAAAAGGGACGACCGAAGAAAAAATCCGCGAGGCAAGGAACGAATACGGAATACTGCCGTTTTTCAAGCAGATCGATACCTTGGCCGGGGAATTCGACGCGGAAACCAACTATCTCTATGCGACCTATTGGGGGCAAGCGCACGACATCGCTCCTTCAAAGAAAAAACCGGTGATCGTCATCGGGTCAGGCCCTTACCGAATCGGCTCTTCGGTTGAGTTTGATTGGTCAGCGGTCAATACGGCTCGCTGCCTTCGGAAGAACAATATACTCACCATTCTGATCAATTCGAATCCAGAAACCGTCTCGACTGATTTCGACGAGTCGGACCGCCTTTATTTCGAAGAGCTCACCCTCGAAAGGGTCCGGGACATCGCCGACTTTGAACACCCGAGAGGCCTCGTCGTCTCCGTCGGGGGCCAAATCGCCAATAATTTGGCCTTGCCGCTGTACAAAAAGAAATATCCCATCCTCGGAACCCCGGCGCCAATGATCGACTGTGCAGAAAATCGAGAGACCTTTTCGACCTTGCTGCACACTCTCAAGATCGACCAGCCGCCGTGGCAAACCGCGACGAGCTTGAAAAAAGCGAAAGAGTTTGGAGCGAAAGTGGGCTATCCCCTTCTCATCCGGCCTAGTTATGTCTTATCTGGCGCCGCAATGAACGTCGTCGAAAGTGAAGAAGCTCTCGATGCGTATCTCGTGGAAGCCGCGATCGTCTCTCCCGATCATCCGGTCGTCCTCTCCAAGTTCATTGAGAACGCCAAAGAGCTCGAGATCGACGGCGTAGCGAAAGATGGACAAGTCTTGATCATGGCGATCGCTGAACACATCGAAAATGCCGGGGTCCATTCCGGCGATGCGACGATCGTCCTTCCTCCGCAAAGGCTCTATCTCGAAACCATTCGGAGGGCCAAAAAGACGGCGAGAGACATCGCAAAAGCACTCAAAATCACAGGCCCTTTCAACATCCAATACATCGCGAAAGACAATGAAATCCAGGTAATTGAATGCAACGTCCGAGCTTCCCGATCGCTCCCCTTTGTTTCAAAAGTCGTCGGCGTTAATTTCATCGAGATTGCGACCGAGGCTCTTCTCAATATCTATCAGCCGAAAGAATATGAAACGCTTGAACTCGATCATATCGGGGTAAAGGCGCCGCTCTTTTCTTACCGCCGTCTCAAAGGCTCTGATCCCGTCACCGGGGTTGAGATGGCCTCAACCGGGGAGGTCGCCAATATCAGCGACCATTACCTCCAGGCATTCTTCTCCTCTTGGCTTTCTACAGAACAATCGGTCGGCGGCAAAAGGATTCTTGTGAGCATTGGAGCCGATTATAAGATCAAGCTTCTGCCGGCCTTGAAAGCGCTCGAAGAGCAGGGGTGGGATCTTTTTGCAACCGAAGGGACCCATGATTTTCTCTCCAAGCGCGGCGTCGGGTCCGTTTCCGTTTATAAAGTCGGGGAAAAATACGAGCCTAACATCACAACCCTCATCGCGCAGAAAAAAGTCGACTTAATCATTAACATCCCCAAAACGGGTGGCAACGCGCTGACAGAAGGATTTAAAATCCGACGCCTAGCGATCGATCATCACATTCCGCTGATTACAAACTTGCAACTCGCCGCTATTTTTTTGCAGTGCCTAACCGAACTCGATATTAAGCAGCTCCCCATCCGAGCGCTTTATGAAAAATAAACTTCTGCTCGCCGCCGTAAAATTGCTGCCAAAAAAAAGAAACTGCGAAGGAAGAAAAATCCTCGCCATTGCGACGACTGCCCTCGGAGACACCCTCTGGGCAACTCCCAGTTTGGAATCTTTACGAATTTCTTTTCCAAATGCATACATCGCCGTACTGACCAGTCCAGTGGGCGAGCAAGTATTGCGGCACAATCCTTGGACGGATGACATTTTCGTGCTCGAAGGCTTGTTCGGGTTGTGGAGAAAATTGCCGGCATTCAGCGATGTCGTCATTTTGCATGCTTCGCAGAGATTTATTTTGCCGCTTGCTGCGCTTTTGGGAGCGACGAGGATCGTGGGGACTACGGGGATCAATAAAGGCCTCGACAAACTGCTCACGGATGCTTTGGACAATCGGCAGGAGCACGAGATTGTGCGAAGACTGCAGTTGATCGAGCGGATCGGCGCGAAAAGGCATTCCGAAATACTCTCGTTTTTTTTGGGAAGCGAAGAAAAAATGGCGCCTCGGCCGAACACGATCGCCCTCCATCCCGGCTCCAAAGACATTTTTAAACGGTGGCCGAAAGAACATTTCATCGCTGTCGGCAGAGCTCTAGAAAAACTGGGGCTTCAGATCGCCATTACAGGGACGAACGATGAACTTGGGCTTCGAAAAGAGATTGCAAAGGCAATTCCAGGAGCCAAAGTTTGCGAGGATTTCCCTCTTCGAAAATTTGCGGCATTCTTAGATGGAATCGATCTACTCATCAGCAACGACACGGGGCCTGTGCATCTGGCCTGCGCGCTAAAACGGCCGGTGATCGCTCTCTATTCCCCGACCGACCCGGCCCTCTGCGGGCCCCACAAAGCGGAAAGCGGCCTTGCGATTGCGCGGCCGCCCACTTGCAGCCCCTGTCTCAAACGCTTGTGCGCCCGGCCTTTCTGTTTGATGCAGATGGGACCAGAAGAAGTTGTCAACGCAGCCAAGAAAGTGTTAAAGTTATGATCATGGATCAATTTGTACACCGCGACCTCGTCTCTATTGCAGACTTGACGAAAGAAGAAATCGAGCACGTTTTAATCACTGCTGCAAATTTAAGGAAAACGCCCGCTGCCGATCTTTGCAAGGGATCGATCCTCGCCAGTTGCTTTTACGAGCCATCGACCCGCACTCGACTGTCGTTCGAAGCGGCGATGCTCCGCCTTGGCGGGGCCGTCATCGGCTTTTCGGAAGCATCTAATACCTCCGCAAAAAAGGGGGAAACTCTTTCCGATTCGATCCGAGTAATCAGCACCTATGCCGACATCCTCGTCATCCGCCATCCTCTCGAAGGTTCCGCAAGACTCGCCGCAGAAGCCTCCGATAAACCGGTCATCAACGCCGGTGACGGCGCTAACCAGCATCCGACGCAAACGCTGCTCGATCTCTTTTCAATCCGCGAGTGCCAGAGCAAGATCGACGATCTTTCGATTGTCATCGCAGGCGATTTGAAATACGGCCGCACAGTCCATTCGCTTTGCCTAGCTCTTCTCCACTACCACGTCAGACTTTATTTCGTCTCCCCTGAATCGCTTCAGCTTCCAGAAGCGATTGTCCAGGAGCTTCGTCGCAAAGGGATTAAATTCTCCTTTCACTCCTCTCTAGATGAAGTGATTGCAAAAGCAGATATCCTCTACATGACCCGGATCCAAAAAGAGCGAATGGGAGAAATCGAGATTGAAAATAACTGCCGCTTGCACCTGTTGCAATTGAAAAAAGCGAAAGCCAATTTGAGGATCTTGCATCCGTTGCCACGCGTCGATGAAATTGATCCAGCAATCGACGCCGTTTCCCACGCTTATTACTTCGAGCAGGCGCAAAACGGCCTCTATGTTCGCATGGCGCTGCTCGCACTCCTTCTCGGCAAGCTGTGATCTCCGCAACGATTCTCACCAAGAACTCCGAAGAAACGCTGGCAGCTAGCCTCGCCTCTCTTAAAAACTTTCCAGAAGTGCTCATCCTCGATACAGGCTCGACCGACCGGACACTGAAAATTGCAAGCTCATTTCCAAACGTTCGGATCGTAAAAGAGACTTTTCAAGGCTTCGGTAACACGCACAATCTCGCATCCAATCACGCTTCTTACGACTGGATCCTCTCCATCGACAGCGACGAAGTCCTCTCGCCCGAGCTCTCTTCTGAAATCCTTAAGACAGCTCTTGATCCAAGGACGGTTTATTCGCTCGACCGACACAATCATTTCCAAGACAAACACATTCGGTGCTGCGCCGGCTGGCATCCTGACCGAATCGTCCGTCTCTATCATCGCAAAACCACGCAATTTACCGAAGACCATGTCCATGAAAAAATCATCATCTCCGATCTAAAAATCATCCCCTTGCGCAATCGGCTGATTCATACGCCTTACCGAACGATCGAAGAATTTTTAAACAAAATGCAGTTCTACTCGACGCTTTTTGCCGAGCAGAATAGCGGCAAAAAGCAGTCTTCTTTGAGTAAAGCTATCGGGCACGGGTTAGCCGCCTTTCTTAAAAGCTACTTCTTAAAACGGGGCTTCCTCGGAGGAAGAGAAGGGTTTATCATCTCCCTCTATAACGGTCATACGGCCTATTATAAATACTTAAAACTCGCATTTCGCGGGGCAATTGAAAAATACAATGCAAAGAATGATTATTCAAAGTATAATAATCCAGAATAAATATTATAACTTATGGAGTATTCCCATGGATTTTTCTATTAGAGTCCAAAAAAACCCTG
>CAZFWE010000054.1:0-8686 GCA_964522685.1 uncultured bacterium
TTGGCAGACTATGTTTTAATGTGGGAACATATACATGCAAATCTGTCAACTAAAACTTGTGTGTAACACTATGCTCTAAGAGGGTGTTCGATAAAAAATATTTCATCTAAGAGAAGAAATTTCACCTCAAATGTCCTCTATAAACCTGGTTGATTGGTCGTTACAAAATAGCAACATTCTCCCACATTTACAACTTCGGTGGTTGTTCGATGCCGTCAAAGTCGAAGTTTTTAGTTGGGTCCAATGGTTCTCGTTGCGTTATCATCAGCTTCCGAAGGAAAGTGATGATAACGGGAATGCCTATCTAAGTTTCTCCGTGTAAAATTTCTCTCTGAAAATGTAAACTCACTCTTTTGTGAGGATTTTATGAGTTCGAATCCATTGCTCAATCGTTGGATTGAAGAAATGGCTGTTTTATGCAAACCGAAAAATGTCTATCTGTGCGATGGAAGCGAAGAAGAATCCAAACGCATTGCAAATGAGCTCGTAGAGGCCGGAGTCTTTGTCCCTCTATCCAAACGCCCTAACAGCTTCTGGTGTCATTCCCACCCCGACGATGTGGCACGCGTCGAAGAAAATACCTTTATCTGCTCCAAGAATAAAATAGATGCAGGGCCGACGAACAACTGGAAAGACCCCGCGGAAATGCGAGGTATTTTAAAGAATCTTTTCAGCGGATGCATGGAGGGACGCACGATGTATGTGGTTCCGTATTGCATGGGGCCTTTGACCTCTCCGCTATCTCTTTTTGGCGTCGAGATCACCGATTCTCCGTACGTTGTTCTGAACATGAAGATCATGACTCGGATGGGGCGGCAAGCGTTGGATGGTATGAAGACGTTTATCCCCGGCGTCCATTCCGTGGGCGTTCCCTTGAAGCCCGGGCAAAAAGATGTGCAGTGGCCCTGCAATCCTCAAAATCGATGGATCGTTCATTTCCCCGAGGAGCGAGAGATCTGGTCGTTCGGAAGCGGTTATGGCGGCAATGCTTTATTGGGCAAGAAATGCTTGGCGCTCAGGATCGCATCGGCGATCGGCCGCGACGAAGGATGGCTAGCTGAGCATATGCTCATTCTCGGGATCACAAATCCAGAAGGGGAAAAGAAATATATCGCGGCGGCGTTTCCCAGCGCCTGTGGGAAGACAAACCTTGCGATGATGCAGCCGCAGCTTCCCGGGTGGAAGATCGAATGTGTAGGGGACGATATCGCTTGGATGCGGTTTGGCTCCGACGGTCGGCTTTATGCGATCAATCCGGAGGCGGGATATTTCGGCGTTGCTCCGGGCACTTCGATGAAAACAAATCCGAATGCAATGCTTACCATATTGAAGAATGCGATTTTCACCAACGTCGCTCTCAACGAGGACAAAGAGGTATGGTGGGAGGGGATCGACGGAGCTCTACCATCCCATTTAATTTCTTGGTTAGGATCTTCTTACGATCCGAAATCGGGCAAGCCAGCAGCCCATCCGAACTCGCGATTTACGGTTTCGGCAAAACAGAATCCGATCTATGACAAGGAAGCGGAAAATCCGAAGGGAGTGCTGATTTCTGCGATTTTATTTGGGGGAAGGCGCGCGAGCACTTTGCCGCTGGTGACGGAATCCTTTTCTTGGGCTCACGGGGTCTTTATGGGAGCTTCCGTTTCCTCAGAAACGACGGCCGCCGCCAAAGGGGAAATCGGGAAGGTTCGCCACGATCCATTTGCCATGTTGCCATTCTGTGGATACAACATGGGTGATTATTTTGCCCACTGGCTTGCGATGGGCCAAAAAACAAATGTGGATAAATTGCCCCGAATTTATGCGGTCAATTGGTTCCAGAAGGATCAAGAGGGGAAACTTCTATGGCCGGGGTTCGGCGAAAATATTCGGGTATTGAAGTGGATTTTCGAAAGAACTTCTCACAAAGCTCCTGCGACGAAAACGGCCATTGGCTGGATGCCTGAATCTTTGGATTTGAAGGGATTATCATTGGATCCTGCTCCCCTTTTCAAATTGGACGCAAAAGGATGGCTCCGAGAAGTAGATGAATTGGAAACTTATTTTCAACGATTTGGAGATCAATTGCCGGAGGAGTTGAAATTGGAACTCGCCGAATTAAGAAAAAGGCTTGTCACATCCTTTTAAGCGATCTCTCCCGAACTTGCGGAATTTTCTGCATTTAGGAATGCCAATACGTTCAGTATTCCATTCTCCTCAGAGATTGTTTGGATGTTTTCCTCGGCATCGAGAGAAACTGCTCCCCCGATGGAAGGGCCATATTTTTCTTCATCGTTCTGTACGGTTTTAGAAGCTTCCGCATAAGCTGCTATTGTCAATTCAAGATTTGTATTTATCATAATAAACCTCTATTAATCTATAATAATATTATAGTATTTATTATAATTATGGAGATTGAAAAATAATCCCATTATTACATAATGGGATATCTATACTCTCTTAACTTCTTTGAAAAATCTCGTTGTGTTTGAAGAAGAAAGCGATTTCTGTCTTTGCAGTCTGAAGGCTATCGGAGCCATGAACAGCATTGCGTTCGATGCTAGTCGCAAAATCAGCGCGGATTGTTCCTGGGTCGGCTTTCGATGGGTCGGTAGCGCCCATGATTTGCCGGTTGCGGGCAACGGCGTTTTCTCCTTGAAGGACCATGATCAATACGGGCCCGGAAGTCATAAATTCGACCAATTCATCGTAGAATGGACGTTCTTTGTGGACGGCGTAAAACGATTTCGCTTCGTCTTTAGTGAGATGCGTCATCTTTGCCGCAACGACGCTGAGGCCTTCTCTTTCAAAATACTCGATGATGTTGCCAATTTGATTCTGGCCGACTGCATCGGGCTTGATGATCGAGAGGGTTTGTTCTAGGGTTTGAGTAGTGGTTTGTGCCATGAGAGATTCTCCAAAAAAATTTTCATTTTCACTGCCACAAGATTGTAATCTAAACGGAAATTATTCTTCGAGAAAAAGAGAAGAAATTTTAATCTAAGTTGATTTTTAAGGATTTCCAATGAGCTACGGCGACTACCCAGACCTAAAGAATGTGAAAAAAATTTTGATTGTCAAGATGAGGCAGCTCGGAGACGTCCTCCTTACGGGGCCTGTTTTCACTGTCCTGAAAACCCGACTGCCTGACGCAGTAATCGATGCCTATGTCTATTCCGAGTCCGTTCCAATGTTGGAGGGGCATCCGGCGATCGCCTCCTTTTTGAGCTATGAAAGGAAATAAAAAAAGCGCTCTTTTTTCTTCCGGCTTTATCAAGAATTGAGGCTTCTTTGCGAGATCCGCCGGCGCCGTTATGATTTAGTTATCAATTTGACGGAAGGAGACCGGGGAGCGATTGCGGCTAAATATTCGGGAGCTAGGATTCGGGTCGGTTTCGATCCAAAAGGAAAGGGGCTTTTCGGGAAGAAAAAACTCTATACGCATGTCGCAAAAAATTGTCCTTCTTTACGTCACACGGTGGAAAGGAATTTAGACGTCGTGCGTCGCATCGGGATTTTTCCAGCTCTGGAGGAACGAGATCTTTTTCACTTCATTCAGCCTCAAACATTGGAGCGGATGCGAGAGCGAGTATACCGCGCACGGCTAGATTTTGTGAATTCCGCAACGCACTGTGGCGAAAAAGATGCTGATCAAAATTCACAAAATCTAGCCGTGCGCGGTATGAACGAAGGTTTCATTTTGATCCATCCAACGTCTCGCTGGCGTTTCAAGTGCTGGCCTGTGGAGAAAATGCGCGCTTTGGCCAAAGCGCTTCTCGAAGAGGGTGTGCAGCTTGTTTTCACTTCGGGGCCGGATGCGGTAGAAGTAGAAATGGTAAAAGAAATTAGCCGAGATCTAAACGTTTGCAATTTAGCGGGGAAAATCTCCTTGAAAGAGCTCTCCGCTTTGATCCAGCTCAGCAGCCTTCTCATTTGCGTCGATTCTCTGCCGCTCCACTTGGCGTCGGCGTTGAAAAAACCGGTTGTTGCGATTTTTGGGCCAACCTCGGATATCACTTGGGGACCTTGGCTCAATCCGCATGCGAGGATCGTGTCGCAAAATTTCTCCTGCAGGCCCTGTTATCAAGATGGGTGTGGGGGAAGCAAAGTGAGCGATTGTTTAACGACCTTGTCGGTAGATGCCGTCTTGCGCGAAGTTCACGGATTACAACTCCAGTTACAACCGAAAGTCTTCGCCAAAATAAGTCCGGCGAGCTTCCGCATTTGAGACGAGCTGATCGACGGTGCCGACGAGGAAAACTCGCCCTTCTTGAATGAGATAGCTTCGGTCGACGATGGCGAATATTTCGCGGGCGTTGTGGTCGGTGATCAAGACGGAGATCCCTTTTGCTTTGAGAATGCGAATTAATTCTTTGACATCCTGGACGGCGATCGGGTCGATGTTAGCGAACGGTTCATCGAGGAGAAGAAGCGCTGGTTCGTTTACGAGCGCGCGGACGATCTCGAGGCGCCGCCGTTCTCCGCCTGAGAGAGCCACCGCTTTTTTTTTGCGAAGATGCCCGAGATGAAGCTCGTCGAGGAGGGTGGAAAGCCTTTCTATCCGTTCTTTCTTCGATAGAGGCAGGGTTTCGAGGATGCAGAGGATGTTGTCTTCGACGGAAAGGCCGCGGAAGATCGAAGGTTCTTGGGCGAGATAACCGAGACCCATTTTTGCCCGTGCATGAATCGGTTTGAAGGTGATATCTTCTCCTTTGAAAAATACGGTCCCTTGATCGGGGGCGATGAGGCCTACGGTCATGTAGAAGGAGGTCGTTTTGCCTGCACCGTTGGGGCCTAAGAGTCCGACGACTTCGCCGGAGGCAATGGAAAAAGACAGCCCGTCTACGACGGCTTTGCCGCCGTAACGCTTTACAAGAGATTTGGCTTCAAGCAGCATTTGTGTCATTGATAGCTTTCAAGGCTCCTGACGAGGGATCGTTGTTGGGGTAGGGTCGAACTCCGCATTCAAATGATAGGCGGTGAAAGACGGAAACCCTTCTTTTGCGGAGAAGGCGACGTTATGGGCAGTCCCGCGCAAGAAGGAAGGCTCTGTCGGCCAGGAAGCAGGCAGTTCGGCTCCTGGCAGGGAGAAAAAATAGAGATCGACTTCTTCAGCGGCAAATCGATGGGAGGGGAATAAATAGGTCCCCTCGGGCGTGAAGAGATAGCGGATCTGCTGATTTTCTCCCTCGATTTCTTCTTGCATGCAACATTCGACCTCCTTGAGCTGCTCCGATGCCTCGATTTTCCCTTTGATTTGTCGGATTGTCAGATCAGATCCTTGGCTTTTTAAACGGGAGTGAAGCCTCTGCTGATTGTTGAGAGTCCAAATATCTTTTTGGACTTCAGTTCTGAATTGGTGCGCCGGTTCTCGCTCAAGCGCGGATTTAGAGCGCAGCTCGACGCTTTCTCGAATGAGTGTTTGGTATTTCGGCAAATCAATCTCATCCAAGCGTGCAAAAGAATAAAATGTGGCTCCTGCGGCTCCGATGAAAAGAAGGGAGGTGAAAAACGTCATTTTATAGAACATACATCATGCACTGCGGCGTAAAGCCGTTCGAGGAGTGGCAAAAGTAGTTTCAAATCGGTAAATGGCAAGACTGTCGCCGCATCGCTTTTCGCGGTGACAGGCGAAGGATGCGCTTCCATGAAAATGGCATTTGCCCCAGCAGCAATGGCGGCTTTGGTGAGGATGGGGATAAATTCCCGTTGCCCGCCCGATGCGATGCCGAGGCCTCCTGGAAGCATTACGGAATGGGTAGCATCAAAGCAGACGGGGACGTCGAAGCTTTGCATGATCGGAATCGCACGAAAATCGCTGACGAGATTGTTGTAGCCGAACGAGGTTCCCCGATCGGTGAGAAGAATTTTTTCTCCTCCGACTGATTCGAGCTTATCGACGACGTTTTTCATGTCCCACGGAGAGAGGAATTGTCCTTTTTTGACGTTGACAGCGGAAGGAGTTTGACCTGCTGCGAGGATCAAATCCGTTTGGCGGGATAGGAACGCTGGAATTTGGATCATCTCGCAAATGCCGCCGGCGATTTTCGCTTCTTCGGGGGTGTGGACGTCAGTAACGACTGGAAGGCCGAATTCTTTTTGGACTTTTTGAAGAATTTTCAATCCCTCGTCGATGCCGGGGCCGCGGAACGAGTGAATGGAGGAGCGGTTTGCTTTATCATAGCTGGCTTTGAAAATAAGCCGGATATTGAATGGCGCGAAGATTCTTTGGAGCTCGCCTGCGCAACGCATCGTATGCTCTTCGTTTTCGATGACGCAAGGGCCGCAAAGCATAACGAGCGGTTCATTGGGACCGATGAGAAGATCGTCTTTGATCTGTATAGTGCGCATAAAGAAAAAGGGTAATGTCGTTGCTGTTTTTAACGCAAGGTCAGATTGACGAGAAGATCGTCCATTCCGTAGAGGCCGGGGGTCTGTTTTATGAGGAAGGCAGCGGCGGCGAGCGCTCCGCGCGCAAAGGCATCGCGGCTGTGCGCGGTGTGGATGAGAGAGATTTTCTCTTCCGCAGTGTTTAAGATTAGCTCGTGTATGCCGACGGTTTGGCCGGAACGGATGGAATGAATGGTCGGGTTTTTGCCTTGAGCGCGCAAGGCTTTCGCAATGGAAAGAGCCGTCCCGCTAGGGGAATCTTTTTTTTGCACGTGGTGAGTTTCGATGAGATCAATATCGGCGTCCGCGTAGAAAGAATGGGCCATGAATGCAGCAAATTTTTTTAAGAGAGCGCTCCCTAAACTGAAATTTGGGGAGTAAAAGACAGGAATCGACTGGGAGGCGTCAGACATAAGAGCGTGGACTTGATCCGAAAGGCCGGTGACGCCAATGACGATAGGACGCTTGGAGGCCACAGCGGTTTCGAGATGCTTTGGGACTCCCGGCGGCAAAGAGGCGTCGATATAGATGTCGGGTTCAGGACTTACTATAAATGGATCGGATATTCGATTGACAATGGAGCGGCCTAAGCGGCCGCTTTCGCCAAAAATCGCGATTTTAATGCTCATAGAACTGGAGTAGGTCTTGCTTGAATTTTTTCAAAGAGGGCAAGTGGAAGATGAATCCATGTCCCGCTGGATAATACTCGATTTGAAAGTTCTTTCGATAGGACTCGGGAAGTTCGAGATGATTGATGGAATATTCCATTGCGGCAAAGGGAGTCCGAAGATCGTAATAGCCGGACCCGATGAAAACTTTCATGTGGGGATTATTGATAAGAGTTCTTCGAAGTCTCTGCAGGAAACTCGGTAGGCTTTCGCTGTCGAAAGTCTTCCAGTTCCAAAAGAAGAACGCTTCAGCGCTGAATGGAATGTATTTGCAGTCCTTCTTGGTTTCTAGCTCAGTTTGAAGATAGTTCAAAAAGGAAGGGTAAAAAGAGGGACTCAAGTCTCGGTAGCTAGGATCTTCACAATATTCCGAAGCAAGGGAGCTCACATCGCCGATATAACGAGAATCGATGCCTCCCAGCACTTTCCGGTCTGCTGCGAAAAACTCGGTAGTAAAAGTCTTTTCTTCGATACGGCCTTGATAGCGGCGGATGGTTTCTAAGGGAAGTCCTATGAGTTCGGCCAAATTTTGATAGAAGATCAATTGCTCGGTGGGACTCAGAAGATTGGGCTGGAGCATGACAGGCGCGTATTGCTTATAGATAAAGCGCCTTGCGTAGTCCAAGACTTCCTCAAGTGGTTTATCATGCAGCGATCTCTTGTGGTACCAAGCAGTGGCGGCAAAACTGGGAATAAGCAACCAATTGCTGAACGGAAGATCTCGTTGCTGGATCAAGAAATGATAATCGAATACAGAGGACACCAATGCGATCCCGTTCAAATAGATTCCCCTATCAGCCAAGGATTCGGCAAGACCAGCGGCTCTCGCTGTGCCGTAGCTTGCGCCGATCAAGTATTTAGGGCTATTCCAACGGTCGAAGTGGGTGCAAAACATCCGAATAAACTCGCCAAATGAATACAAATCCCCTTCAACGCTGTAATATCTGGGCTTGTATTCTTCTTTTTTTGCTTCGCTGTATCCGGTTCCTATGGGATCAATGAAGATGAGATCGCTCATATCGAAGATCGTCTCGGGGTTATCGATCATTTGATAGGGAGGAAGCGGTTTTTGTCCTTCTTCGGGCAAGCGAAGTCGTCGAGGGCCGAATCCTCCGATGTGCATTGCCATTGAAGATCCCCCTGGACCCCCGTCAAAAATAAAGGAAAGTGGACGACTGGGTTCTGCTTCTTCTTTCAAATAGGCGGTAAAAAAAAGCTCTCCCGCTTTTTCACCATTATCGAGGTATTGCGGCAATAGGCCGGTGATTGCCTGATAAGAAATCGGGCCGCTTACCAGATCGAGAGTGTGGTAAGTGGAGGTAAACGACCTTAGTTTCTCGTCTTTGGATTCATGGAGAAATTGTTCCAGAAATGATTTCAGCCTTTCTTCAACGTCTGGACTCTCGGCAAAGGCAAATGTCATTGGAAGGAGGAGAAGAAAGAGAGTGCGTCTCAGCATAGTCGCTCCTGGTTTTTCAAAAGGAAAGCAAATTAACCGAAAATCCCATTTCAAGACAACAACCAAATCATCAAAATATTGACTGTGGTAATGCATTGATGTATGGATAGCTAATATGAGGTGGCAGATGAATTGTTTTTTTAGTCGGCGGATTGGGAGCTTCATTCTTTTGGGAAGCTTGATTTTT
>CAZFWE010000055.1:0-8329 GCA_964522685.1 uncultured bacterium
GTTTTTGCTGCTTCTTTTTTCGCGCCGAGAATCCAATGGAAGGGGGCTTCCTCTATTTTCGATCTTCGGTTGCACGATGGCGCTACGGATCTTTTACGCCTGAAAGGCAGTAAAGAAAGCGAAAAGGTCCAACTCGATCCAGCCTATTCTCATTTTTTCGGCCAACGGATTCTTTTGCAAAAAGGTCTTTGGCAGGAGGGGTCTTTTTCCGCTCTCGACTTTGAAGTGGAGTTAGACTGGCCCCTTTTCGAATCATATCTACGCAGGCTTGGGTTTGATCTTTGGAAAGATTTTCCTAACTTTGAGAAAATCCATTTCTCTGGACATCTAGCAGATCAGGAGATGGCTTTTGCTCTTACAGCTCCGACGTGTCACCCCACAGATGATGCATGGAGTCTTAAGGCCGAAAAAACGGGAAGTCGTTGGAATTCGCAGCTATCGATCGGTCCCACCGTTTGCGCCTGTACCCTTGACTATAAGGAGGGGTTTTTTCGAGCAAGCGAGGGCCAAGTTTCAGGTCCCCGAATCTCGTTTGATTTTGAAGGGACAATGACTCGAAAATTAGAAGGAGCTTTGATTCTCAAAAAAATCTGGGCCGACTTAAAACATATTCCTTCCGTCGGCCTTGCAGGGAGCGTGGAGGGGCAGGCTCAAGTCAGTTTTACAAAAGAGGAGATCCAATCAGATCTAGATCTCTTTGTCAAAGAAGCCTCTTTCAAAGACTTTTCCCTCGAAAATGTAGGTCCTCTTCATCTCTATTATTCTTCCATTCGAGGAATGCATGTAAAGGGGATCGATTGTAGAATCCACAAAGAAAGTCTCGAAGCTCATGCGAAGGTGGAGCTTCTCAAATTCGACAAAATACAAAATCGATGGAGTGTACAAAAGGCGAAAACGCATATTCCCTCAGATTTGCTTGAAATGCCTCTCTTTGACAAAGGGGCTCATCTCGATTGTCTGGCAGATTTCTCTTTCGCTTCCGATTTTTCCGATTGGTCTTGCACGGTGAAAGAAGCTCTTTTGCCGGTCGGCGGTTCGATGCGCCATGTCAAAGATCTCCATTCTTTGAATAGGGGCTCCGTTTTTTCAGCAGATGCTTTTGTCCATCATAAAGCCAAATGGGCGAAAGTCTCTTTTGAGATGATTTCCGAATCTCTTCTCCGAGGAAGGCTCTATCTGAAGGAACCGGGAAGAGAAGAAAATCCGCTGTCCATCGATTGGGCTTATCAAAAAGAATCGGGATTGTCAATTCTATCGATCGAAGGGGCTTTTGCCGGAATCGATGCCTCTTTTCACGCGGTTGAAAGCGGTCGGCTGATCGGATTTTCCCGGATTGATTTCCGGCGTCTTTCGGAATGGCTCCCTCCAGAGGTGGCCAAGGGTTTTGAAGAATTAAAAATGGGCAAAGGGTATGAGCTCAAGGGAAATCTCCAGATCGATCCGAAAAATCTCAAACAAATCAATTTTCAGGGGATTTTCAGCGGAAAGCAGCTTGAACTCGCTGGCTTTCAGTTTAGGACTCTTTTAGCCAGAGCTGATTTAAGTCCTAAATTTTATCGGATCTTCGACTTGAAGATCAGCGATTCTGCAGGAGTCCTCAAGATCGATGATCTCCGAATGAAACAGGAAGAGGATCAGCCTTGGACGGTTGAAATGCCCAAACTCCTTATCGAAGAACTCCGTCCGAGCCTTCTTGTTAAACCCGGGAAGGATTCGGGCCCCATTTCACCTCTTGTCGTGCGGCAATTCAAAATGGTTGATTTCTACGGCCTTTTAGATGAGGGGAAAACTTGGCGTGCGGTGGGAGAACTCTCATTCATCAACTCCTTTAAGCGAGAACAGACCGTCTTCGATCTTCCCGCAAATGTTTTCGGGCGAATCATCGGCCTCGATTTGGAGCTTCTTATCCCTGTAGAAGGCGAATTGACCTTTGATCTCAAAGATGGCTACTTCAATCTAGGCGAACTCAAACAAACGTATAGCGAAGGGCATCGCTCCGAATTTTTTCTCGTCCGGACCGAGGCTGAGGTTCCGCGTATGGATCTCGATGGCAATCTTCAAGTCCTCGTTAAAATGAAGCAGTTTGTCCTCTTTTCTCTCACAGAGGCATTTATGATCTCGATCGATGGAAAACTCAACGACCCGAATTTTCGCCTTCAGAAAAAAAAGCGTTTCTTATGAACTTATTAGTGAGATAGGTTCTGTGATCCTCCAACCTCTTTTGGATCTTTTTTTCCCGCCGCTCTGCATGAACTGCAAAGAATTTACCTCGATGCCCTACTTGTGCAAGGAATGCTGGCTGGGGAGTCAATTATTGGATCCAGAAGGGCGGTGCTTGCATTGCTTTCATGAGATCGGGGAACCTTCCGGGCTTTGCCTTCGATGTAGGCACAAACCCCTTCTCCCTTTTCCACGGGCGGCTCTCTTTGCGAAAGAAGCTCCCATCTGCCGATTGATGAACCGCGAAGAATCGCCTAAGCCTCTTGCAGGCTATGCTTTTTATCAGTGGCTTCGCCTCCATTGGAAAGAGCCCGATCTCATCGCGCCGATTCCGCCAGAGAGGAGGCAAGTAGCGAGAGAATTCGGAGAGCTGGCTCAAGTTCCTTGCCCGAATTTGTTCCGGAGAGTGCCTTGGCCGCTTTATCCAAGAGTATGGGAGGTCAAAGAGCAAATGATCGAGGATGAGATGACAGTGCTTTTGATCGATGAGGGATGCACGTTCATAGAATTGCAAATGGCATGCAGGGTTTGCGCCGAGGCTTTCCCTAAAAACGTTTATATACTATCTTTGATCCTATGATTCTTATTCTATTGGTTTTGATTTTTTTGGTTTTGGGTCTTTTGCTTTCGATGTTCGGCACTCGGATTGTGCCGCATCAGGAAGTATGGATCGTCCAGCGGTTTGGTCGTTTCAAGCGCCGTTTAGGATCAGGGCTAAATTGGATTATTCCAACCATCGATCAAGTCGCGTATCGCCATTCGCTGAAAGAAGAAGCGATTGATGTGACGGAGCAGACGGCGATCACGCAGGATAACGTCAGCGTCATTTTAGACGGCATCGTTTATGTGAGGATCATCGATCCGATTGCCGCATCGTATGGCGTAAAAGATCCGTTTCATGCGCTGACGCAGCTCGTGCAGACGACAATGCGCTCCGAGATCGGAAAAATTCCCCTGGATAAGACGTTCGAAGAACGAGAAGCGTTGAATGGGAAGATGGTCGAGGCGATCAATGAAGCCTCTTTGACTTGGGGCATCCAGTGCATTCGCTATGAGATCAAGGACATCAAGATGCCGGAAGACATTCGCAAGGCGATGGAATTGCAGATGACTGCAGAACGTCAAAAACGAGCTCGGATTTTGGAATCGGAAGGATTCCGGTAAGCAGCGATCAATGAATCAGAAGGGCAGAGACAGTCCCAAATCAACCTGGCAGAGGGGTTGCGAGCAAAAATCGTCTTGGAGTCTGAAGCCGCGCAAGTTGACCGGATCAACCGAGCAAAAGGAGATGCGGAAGCAATCGAACTTCTCGCTATCGCTGCGGCCTTCGGGATCGAAAAGATTTCCCGGGCACTTTCGGAAGAGGGGGGCGAAAAAGCGGCGTCGCTCCAAATCGCAGAAAAATACGTCGAGGCGTTTCGTCAATTGGCTAAAGAAACCAACACAATCATTCTTCCTTCCAACTTGCAACACCCGGGTGCAATCGTAGGAGAAGCGATGGCGATCTACGACCAAATTCAAAAGAAAAAGCCACTTAAAAGCCTCTCGGAACTATAGAGCCTGTTGCAACAAGTCGATTAACTCGCAATCGTCTGAAAGTTATACTTCAGGGCCGACTAGATCAAGAGCAACCCTATCGGCTTCTATCTCACCGATACGTCTTCAGAAGACAAAGAATTTCCATTTAGCGACATCATTTTCATGATTCAAAAGCTGCCTAAAAATGAAGTCGGTTAAAAGTCAAAGCCCCGTTTCAGAAAAAATAAAATGGGGTAAAATGGAAACATTGTTTACAGCACCTCCATCTCGTGATGAAAGAAGTAAAACGGATTCTCTTAGTCTTCTTTCCGGAAGACGAGCAATGGGATCCAGCGGATATTCCCATACTTCTCTGCAGCAGGATTCTGGAAAACGCGCTACCGCACTAGGATCAAATGCGCTCGAAAGAATAGGGTTGTTCATCGTAATTCTTCTCGTTGCATCATCAAATCATCTATGTCGCGAACTTCCAAAACATTAAATGGCATCACAGCTGCCCTGATCCTTTCAATATTCGCTGCTGTTGTATAGACGTATTGGAGATCTCGGCCGAGGAGAGCGGGTTCGTAGATCATGCGTTGTTCATCGTCGGCGGATCGTCCTTGGCAAGGAACAACCAAGGATTCCCCATCTATGTTCGTCGAGGTGAAGATCAAAGGACAAGGTTGGTCAATCAATCGACGCTCGTCGGGGCTTAATGGAAGCGTCTCGATGCGATCGAATAACTCAAGAAGTGCATTTACTTCAGGCCGCACGTAATTGCAATCGTGATCAGAGAAATTTTCGTCGAATTTATTGCGAGAGCTGTAGCTTTGACCAATCTTTGCGTATAAATATTCGCGTAAGATATTACCTGAAACAAAAATAGGCAAGAGATTGTTTTGAATATGAGCTTTTAAATCGGCTTTTTCTTCATCTGTAATCCCTGCTTGCAATACGCGAACAATGGATACTTGAAGATCAAGGAGATATTCGCCAATGACATCGTAGCTTTTCCCATTATTTCCTGGTAAATCGTAGGCTTTTTGCAAAGTTTTGTTGAGATCGAAAGCCTCTACTGGATGCATTGCGGCATAGACGGCCTTTTCTGGGACTCCTGTATGAGTTCCTTTAATAAAAGGACCTCTGGCCATTCCTGTATACATGTAGGGGGGGGGGTATCTTTCGCTTGTCAGTGTTGCGACATCTCGATCAAGAAGTAGCTCTATAGGAATAAGGGCAGGCTTGTCAGCTAAATCTGCGGCTTTACCTTGTCGATAAACTGCTGTCATCAAGGCGAGAGTGGGCGATTGAGTCCCCATGAGCCACTTGATTGTAGAATCTTTTAGCGAATAGCGGGGAGTTTCTTTCTCACTTGGACAGGATATAAGATGGACGACGGAAAAGCCGAGTCCTATCCCACTAAGAGCCCCAGTGACAAGGCCAGTCGGTCCGGCTAGCCAAAGCCCGAGAGCAGCGGCCGCGACTGTCGATACCGCGATGATAAGGGCTTGTAAGGGTACAGAAAGTCCGGCACTTGAAGCATTCATGGGAGCTTGTGGCCAATTTCTAGATATTTCTGGTGAGATCATGCATACTTTCTCATTATAATGAGAAAGTATGCATCAGGCCAAGAATTTAATTAACGACATTTTTTGTGAATCTCGTGATCTATTGGATTGTACGGAGAAGTTCTTGGCAGAGCCTATCCGCATATTGGCGTAAAATGTTTACTTATGGCTTATATAGTTGGCCTTTTAAGAGGTTGACCATGAAAGAATTTCAAGAATCCATCTCCTACGAGGCCTATGAGATGAGAGATGGAGTAAATCTCTCCTCCCACACCAAGGTTTCTCCTGTAGTCTCCGCAACAGAAATTCAATCCCTAGAGGCCCATCAAGCATTTGTGAAAGTTCCCGACAATCTTCCAATCACAAAGCTCAAACTCTCTTATCAAGTCGTTCACAAGATTTGTGAGCCCTTTTTGAAAAGGAACGAAGAGCTAGGTGTTTAGGCAGTGGCTTGAAACTTGGCGTTCCCAAGTTTGCGTATTTTCATCAGTGCAGAGGAAAAGCAGAGGCTTGAGAGAGCGCAAAGAAAAAATCAAGAAATTTATCATGCAATTTCCCTGTTTGTCGCTGTGTATTGGGAGCGCAGCATAGAAAAATGGAAGTATTAATCTAAGCTAAGCCTGCTTTTTTCTCTGCACTGAGCTTGTTATTGCCTAAACTTCAATATAGCTTCCAGCTTTTTAATTCGGCTGGTGAGAGATGGGTGGGTGAGCATCTGACCACGATTATCCCCTTCAAGAGAAAACAAAAATTTTATCAAACTATCGGAGGTATTTCTGACAGTGCGATTTGTTGAGATGCCTTGTTTTAGCAGCATTTGAAAAGCTTGGAGTTCTTCAGATGATGACCCTGCAAAAGCTTCATCATCGGCTCTAGCTTCCATATAACGTGAGTATAGAGCTGGTACTGCGATATTGGAGAGGGCCGTTAAGAAAAGAGTCGTTAAAGGAGACTGATAGGTTATGCCTAGAATTGCACTAGCAATGGATGCCGCAGCTGTGATGGATGAATGGCCAAACATATCGTTATTGCGCAAATGGGAGAATTCGTGTCGCATGACGACGTTCATGGCTTCTGAAAGACCTTGGGGAGAAGAATCATTTACGACATAGTTTTCATCAATAAGGATAGCAATGTCTGAGCTTGGAATGGAGTTATTCCCTAAGGCCTTTGCTGGTTCGCCCTCAAGGCTTCCCACAAAGATTTTCACATCTTTTCTGAGACCGTGTTGTCTAGCAAATTCGCGTGCACCTTCAAAAGAAAACTGACCGTCTTGTGGCCAAGAGTCAGGGATTTTCCATGAATATTTTTGGTAGGCATTATATGTTTGATAGGCTGAAATAGCGGTTGTCAGGCCGTTAACTAACCATTGCATATGACCCCGTTTCTGATGTATTCACTATCGTATTTCTCTACACTACCTCGTCTCAAGGGAAGCTTTTCAATGACTTCTTGGATTTGCTGCTTACTACTCTTATCTACACATAGCAACATAGCAAGGGATTTAAAGGGTTATATTCCCTTTTATAAATGTCTAACACTGCTTCCATCCTCAATGATACAAGGACCACTAGTGTGAACTTTATTCAGATTAATTCAAAGTGAAAAATATGTTGTAAGTATTAGGTGAATAGAAATATCCGCTTTTTGATAATTATAAGTAATTGATTGTGAATAAGGAGCTCAAACAATTGCGCAACAAATTCCATCAGGAAGCATCCTTGAAATATTTGCCGTATTTCAGTGGCTGATCCTCTTTCCACGGACAATAACTATTGAAGAAATCAATCCTCTCCCCAATCGACGGATGGGTATTGCGCCAAAAGTTATAGATGGGTCCTGGTCGCGGGTTGGCTAAATTCTGGTGCTGTAGAACGAGAAATGCCTCGCCCGCCGCTTGGTTATTTTGCGTGATTTCGAGGCCAAAGCGGTCTGCTTGATGTTCCATCACTCGGGAGAAGAAATTCGAAAGGGGAGTGCTCAGGAGAAGAAAAACAGTCATCAACAAGATAAGAAGCGGCAGCGAAGCGATATTGGAAAGATGGAAGAATCCGAAACGGACAGAATATCGTCGCAGGAGGAAATTGGCCGAGCGATACGTCAAATAAAAAATGACAAAAGAAAGCATCGCAAAATAGGCCAATAGCCACCAGATGTGGTGCAAGACGTAATGGCCCATCTCATGGCCCATGACGAAGAGAATTTGATCGGGCGTCAATTGCTGAATTGTCGTATCCCAAAGAACGATCCGGTTTGTGCTACCGAAACCGACGACATAAGCGTTTAGCATTTTGGTGTCTTGGCTTTTATCCACTTCGAAAACGCGTCCCTGTTCGATTCCAGCGCGAGAGGCCAAGTTCAATATTTCTGCCTCCATCTCTTTGTTTTTCATGGGACCGAATTGATTGAAGAGGGGATCGATCCAAATCGGTTGAACGAGCATCATGATGAATAAGATCGTAGTGCTCGCAAGACTGCTATAAAACCACCATCTTCGAGGGCTTTTCAATAGCAACAGATAAAAAATCCAGATGAAAGCTGCTGCGAAGATGAGCGAGATCAAAAAACCCTTGCCGTAATTGCTGAGCCATCTTTCGAATGTTTGATTGGAGAGTCCATATTGATGCTCCCGGAAATAATTAGCATAATAATCGAGCGGAAGGTTTAGCAACTGGGAGATGGATAAGAAGAGGACTAGATAGATGAGAATGGTGAAATACCAATATCTGCCCCACTTATGGGCAATTCGTCCAAGCATCCCTGAAAATCCGGTGATCAGAAACAGCAGCGGAACAAGCAGGCTCCAGCTTTGTGAAAGGATCCACAGGATATTGCCGCTGTGATAATAACGCATGGCCTGTTCGCTTGCTTCGGGAACAGCAACGTTTGCGCACTGAAGAGCTGCTGCAATGAGTGTTTCAACCATTTTTACATCCTTAATTTCAAAAGTTATTGAAACACAAGATCGGTAAAAAAGAAAATATTTTTGAACAACTAGGAAAAAACCCGGCTTGAAAAAG
>CAZFWE010000056.1:0-8318 GCA_964522685.1 uncultured bacterium
ATGACAGCAGTTTATCGACAAGGTAAAGCCGCAGATTTAGCTGATGAGCCTGCCATTATCCCTGTGGAACATCTACTAGCCAAAGGCATTGCTACGTTCACCGGCGAAGGATATCCCCCTTCCTATATAACTTCGGACATGGCAATGGGCCCTTCTATTGAGGGAATGAATGGAAAAGTCCCCGATAAGGCGGTTGATGCCGCCATGCGACTGATATCACCTTTTGATCTTAATCAAACTTTGCAAAAGGCCTACGCATTACCAGGCGATAATGGAAATAGCTACAGCCTCATTACTGATTATCTCGAAGAGCTTGAGCTATCTATTATTCGCGTACTTCAAGCGGGGATTTCCGATGAGGAAAAAGCGAATCTAAAAGCCCATATCCAAAATAATCTCTTAACCATTTTTGAATCAGGAGAAGCCTTACGTGCAAATTTATACCCAAAGGTTGGTCAGAGCTATAGTTCTCGCAACAGATTCGACGAAAATTTCTCTGATCACGAATGCAATTACATACGTCCCAAAGCAAATGCTCTTCTCAATCTATTTGACCATGTTGAAATATTGCCATTAAGCCCTAAAGAGCATAATTTAATCGATGACCCCTGCCCTTTGGTTTTTGCCTCAACAAACATCGAAGGGGAACATCTGCAGTATGGATGGCTCTGCCACCAACCCACCGACGCAGAGCAGGACAATAGACGCGTAATTCACAAACCCGCTCTCCTCGGCCGAGATCTCCAATACATCTATACAACAGCAGCGAATATCGAAAGGATCAGGGAAGCTGTGATGCCATTTAATGTTTTGGAAGTTCGAGACATCGATGATTTGATGATGCAACGAGAAGAATTACGATGAACAACCCAATTCTTTCGAGCGCATTTGATCCTAATGCACTCGCACGCTTTCCAAATGCTGCAAGCAGAGAAGTATGGCAGTATCCGCTGGATCCCATCGCTCGCCTACCAGAAAATAGACTAACGAAATCCGTTCAGCTTCTTTCATCGGTAGATGGGGCAAATTTTATAAATAACAACCCCTCTGCTCAAATATGTTTTGAGAATATGGCAAAAGTAGATACGTTTTTCAGAACCGTTTTTTTGGAAAGTCCAGTGCAGAGATCCGATAAACTGATGAAATGTTGCTTTAATGCCCCCATGATAAAGGATGGCCAGACAATTTGGAATGAATGGCACCATAATGCATATTGGCATCCAACTTGTCAGGAAATCGCAATAGGTTTCTTTAATCAAGAATCTCTTCAGCTAAATTACGATACCAATCTCGGAGTTATAGCCCATGAATTCGGGCATGCGGTGACTCAGTACGCCTCTGGCCTGGGATCTTTGGATGCTTACAGTGGCCAAAGTGGAGCGCTTAATGAATCAATGTCAGATGTTTTTGCAATCATGGTAAAACATTATCAAACCCACACTTTGGCCAGTAGTCCAGACGCTGATTGGTTGATTGGGGAAGGATGTAGAGAGGCCGTACCAGGAAATTTGGGAGTAGGCCTGCGTAGTATGAAGAATCCTAAGGACAATCCATACTACAAGCCTGCTCATATGACCGATTATCGAACCTGGGAAGCTGACCCATTAAAGAAAGCCCAGTTACAAAATGATCTTGGCGGCGTTCACATATATTGCGGCATTCCGAATCGAGCCTTTTATTTAACTGCCAGCGCTGTTGCAGATTATACATATGGCAAGCCTGGCCAAGTTTGGCATCAAGCGTTGATGACGGCTCAGCCTTATGACGATTTTGAGATTTTCGCGGGACGAACACTCCGAGCATGTAACGACCTTCGTTATCACGAAGGGATTTTTAACGCAATTGGCCAAGCTTGGCAAGCTGTTGGAGTTGATTTGAGAGATCTAAAAAAACATGAACGCTTTTGGTGGCCATTGAATTCCGGAAGTGGCGCTCCTTTGTCTCGAGAACTAATCGAACGCCATCCCCACCACCGCCCCATCCAGCGATCAGAAGTATTTCGATTCCCACGATATGACGACCGAGAAACAATTGTTCGTGAACTTGAAGCTGGCCGTCAAGTTACTGTTACAAATGACAAGGCGAGCACAAATGTTTATATTCTTAGGGAAGATCAATACATTTGTAACTGGGAAAACGGCATAATGATCGAGATACAGTGCTTGTCGATATTCGAAGTAGCGGCTGGGCTCTTCCGTATGTCAACAATCAATTAAAAAATGACAAAGAAGTTGTTCTTGCCGCTATTCAGAAAGACGACGGTGCATTCAGGTATGCTAGCGATCCGCTCAAAAATGATAGGGATGTAGTACTCGCTACCATTTTACATAGTTATGCTGGATTATCTTACGTTGACGATCAGTTTAAGAATGATCGAGACATAGTGCTTGCTGCTGTTCAGAAACATCCCTTTGCGCTTAGGTACGTTAGCGATCAGCTCAAAAATAATAAGGAAGTTGTTCTTACCGCCGTTCGAAAATATGGTGATGCGCTTAAGTACGCTAGCGATCTGCTCAAAAACGATAGAGATGTAGCACTTGCCGCTATCCAGATAGATGGGGCCGGTTTTGAGCATGCTAGCAATCAACTTAGAAATGATCGGGAATTCGTGCTTCTCGCCATTCAGAACGGCGGATGTCTTAATTACGCTAACGATCGGTTTAAGGACGACTGTGAAATAGTGCTTGCTGCCGCTCAAACTAAGTGGGGAATTATGTTCGCTAGCGATCGCCTTAAAGATGACAAGGTTATAGTGCTTGCCGCCATGCAGCAAAATCAATTGCTCGCATTTAATTGCGCCAGTAAGCGGCTTCAAGATGATGATGATGTTCTCACTGCTGCTGGGCGAGAGAGACCTAGCTCGTGCATAATTGCGTAGAATTCGGCAGAAATAAGCCCGTTCAACAAGTCGTCTAAATTGCGGTTACTGAAAACGGATACTTTAGGGGGTAGCTAATCCGCCCAGTAGAGATCCGGAGAAAAAAGTTAAAAACCTAACTGCGCACCGTGTATACTACCGACTATGGAAGAACACACACAAGCCCGCTTCATCATCGAAACGCTTGCGAAAGCGGGTTTTATCGCCTATTACGCAGGAGGCTGGGTCCGCGATTTTCTCCTCGGACATCCATCGGACGATATCGACATCGCAACAAACGCCCCACCTGAAACGATCCAAGCTCTCTTCCCGAGGACAGTGCCGATCGGGATCGCGTTCGGCATTGTGCTCGTCATCATCGACAAGCATCAATATGAAGTCGCCACCTTTCGGAGCGACCTCGACTATAAAGACGGGAGAAGACCGACCCGCGTGGAGTTTACGACCGCAGCCGAAGACGCGCATAGGAGAGACTTCACGATCAACGGCATGTTCTACGATCCACTCAAAGAAGAAATTCTAGATTTTGTTGGAGGCAAGAAAGATTTAGAAGCGAAAGTGATCCGCGCGATCGGAAATCCCCATGAGCGGATCAAAGAAGACCGACTCCGAATGATCCGAGCCATCCGCCTCTCTTGCCGCTTCCATTTCCCCATCGAAGCGGAGACCGAAGCGGCGATCCGCGCCCATTCCAGCGAATTATTTCCCGCTGTTGCCATTGAAAGAATCGCGCAGGAACTTGAAAAGGGACGGCTCTTTGGCAAATTGCGCCCAATGCTGATCATGCTTCACGATTATCACTTGCTCGAAGCTATTTTTCCTTCCCTAAAAGGGGTTCCCCTTTCCGAAATCGAGGGGAGACTAGAACCGATCAAACAGTTTCCGATAGAAGCTCCCTTGATTGCATCTATTTTGGAATTATTCCCCGAGAGCTCTCTTGAGGAGGTCATTTCCCTCTGTAAATCGCTAAAACTCTCAAACCTCGACCAGCAATTCGCGGCGTTTCTTTTCCATACCAAAGAATTGATTCAAGCAGACCACCGAATTGCCCTCGTAGAGTGGGCCTATTTCTACGCCAATCGCTTTTCCACCGTTGCCCTCCAAATCTCTGCCGCTCGTCTCGATGAGCACGCCCGCGCCGCTTTCTTCACCCGTCACGACGCCCAAATCTCCCTTTTAGCCCAATCGATCGATCGAATCCATAAACACGATCCACTCATCAAATCAAGCGACCTCACCGCCCTTGGAATCGTCCCCGGAAAAACCATGGGCCAGCTCCTTACAGCGGCCGAGAGCATTGCGATCAACGAACAACTTCACGACAAACAATCCATTCTAAAAAGGCTTAAAGAGCACCCAGAATGGCCTTAATCAAAATCTTCTGTTTCTTTTTCACTCGCACTGATCATCGGTGCGACTAAGCTCGTCCAGCCCGTTTGATGCGAAGCGCCGAGCCCCTTGCCCGTATCGCCATGAAAATACTCGTAAAAGAGAAGATAGTCTTTGAAAAGAGGATCTTTCTGGAATTTTTCCTGGTCTCCGAAAACGGGCCGGTTTTCCTTTACGTCAGGCTCGAAGATCGCAATCAGCCGCCGCCTGAGTTCTTGGGCAACTTCTGCAAGCGTCATCCGATGGCCTGACCCTGTGGGGCATTCGATTTTGAAATCATCGCCGTAATACAAATGCAATTTTTCAAGCGCCTCGATAAAAAGATAGTTGAGTGGGAACCAGACAGGTCCGCGCCAATTGGAGTTGCCGCCAAAGAGGTGAGTCTTCGATTCCGCAGGCTCATACTCCACTTTAAAATCTCTCCCAGCCAGATCGATAGAAAAAGGGTGTTCCTTGTGATAACGGGAGAGAGATCGGATCCCATGATCGCTTAAAAATTCCGATTCGTCGAGCATTTTTTGGAGCATTTTTTCGAGCCGCTCTTTTTTAAGCATTGAGAATAAGCGCCTCCCCTTTTGCCCCGGTGTCGTAAGAGGTGCGATGTTGTTGAACAGTTCAGGCCGGTGCTCCAAAAGCCATCGAAAATGCTCGCGATATTCTTTCAATTCTTCCAGTTTATCCTTTTCAAGGATTCCGACCGCTAACATCGGGATCAAGCTGACAAGAGTTCGGATTTTTAAGGAAGCCTTTCTTCCGTCATCCGCTTCAATCCGGTCGAAAAAAAGCCCTTCTTCTTGATCCCATAGGCCGTTGATTGCTTCGGCGATATAGAGAAAATGGCTGAAGAACTTGATGGCCGCCTCCTCGTGATAAGAAGTCTTTTCCGCTAATTCCAGCGAGATATGCGACATATGAAGACAAAACATCGCCATCCAACTCGTAGCATCTGATTGGATCAAGTGAACGCCCGGCGGCATCTTCGCACTCCTGTTGAAGATGCTGATGTTGTCCATGCCCAGAAAGCCCCCCTCGAACACATTCCTTCCTTCAGAGTCCTTCCGGTTAATCCACCAGGTAAAGCTGATGAGAAGTTTTTCGAAAAGCCGCTCTAAAAAATCCTGATCTCCCTTCCCTGTTTTTTCTTTCTCGATGGCATAGACTTGAATCGCTGCCCAAGCTAAGACAGGCGGGTTCACATTTTCAAAATCCCATTCGTAAGCGGGTACCTGGCCGCTCGGATGCATGAACCAGTCGTGAGTGAGAAGCACTAATTGCTCCTTGGCAAACTCGGGATCGATATGGGCCATCGAGACGCAGTGAAAAGCCATATCCCACGCAGCAAACCACGGATATTCCCACTTGTCGGGCATGGACAAGATATTTTCACTGTAAAAATGGCGCCAGTGCACATTGCGAATCCGGGTGCATGGCTTAGAAGAAGGCTCAGGCTCATCACCACTGAGCCATTCCTGGACGATGTAATTGTAAAATTGCTTGCTCCATAAAAGCCCCGCCCATGCTTGGCGCTGGAGCTCTTTGTGAGCTGGATTTTGGACGCATACCGAATCGTAAAACGAATCGGCCTCGCCAATCCTCTGTTCGAAGACCTTCTCGAAATGTTCGAACGGCTTTTTGCATTCTTTATCCGTCAGGCGAAGCCAAATTTGCTGAGAATCTTTTGCGATGTAGTGAAGCGCTGCTTTCGTACCTTTATGCTCTGGATTGACCGCACCGATGTTGTGTTGAATCACCGCCTCGTGAAAAGCGTCTTTCACATAATTCGATTCGTTTTCCCCTTGAAAAAGCTTTTCCACATTCGTTTCATTGTCAGTAAATAAAGGCGAAGGGCCTTCCTCGTAATAAAAATAGCGAGTCCCGAGTTCGGGATGCTCGACTTGGAAGTATCCTTCTTTTTTGTGGATATGCGCTTCGATAGACCCCTTCGCCGCCTGTTTCTTCCAAACCCAAGTATTCCGCAGCCACAAAGTTGGCAATACGTGCAGATCGACATGTTCGGGGCCGCGGTTGTGGATCGTGCATCGGATCAAGAGATCTTCCGGATCGACTTTCGCATATTCGATGCAGATGTCGAAATAGCGGTTCTCATCGAAAACTCCTGTATCGATTAGCTCGAGTTCAGGTTCATTGATCGTTCGTTGATGGTTTTTGAGCCCCTCGTAGGGAAAAGCCGCCTGTGGATACTTATAGAGCATCTTCATATAAGAGTGGGTCGGCGTGTTGTCGAGGTAGTAATAGTATTCCTTAACGTCTTCTCCGTGATTGCCCTCCCTGTTGGAAAGCCCGAAAAAACGCTCTTTGAGGATCGGGTCTTTTCCATTCCAAAATGCAAATGCAAAGCAGAGGCGCTGTTTATCATCTGAAATTCCCCCGATCCCATCTTCGCCCCACCGATATACGCGAGAGGCGGCCATTTCAAAGGGGAAATATTCCCATGCCTCGCCATTATCGCTGTAATCTTCGCGGACAGTGCCCCACTGACGTTCCGCTAAATAAGGACCCCATTTTCGCCAAACTGGGTCAATCATAAGATTCCGTAGCCTGTTTGTCTGCCTCAATGACCCATCCGCCGCCGAGCGACTGATAAATTTGAATGTAAGAGAGAAAACTATTCGCTTTCGCCGTTTCGAAATCAAGAAGCCCGCGAAAAAGCTGCCGCTCCGCATCGAGGAACGTCAAATAATCAATCTGCCCTTCCTTATAGCGCAAATCGGAAAGATGGAGGTATTTTTTCAGTGCCTCCACTCGCACCCTCTCCGTCTCCACCTGCTCCAGATACACCTTATGCGCAATCAAAGCGTTATTGACCTCTTGAAATCCCTTTAGAACCGTCGAAAGATACGCATGGAGCGCTTCCTTTTTCTCCGCTTTGGCCACATCAAGATTGCCAGTGAGTTCGAACCCCGTGAACACCTGTTGCATGATCGTAGAGCCGAACTCCCAAATTTTAGAGGCCTTCGTGAAAAGCTGATTCATCGCAATGCTCTCGGCTCCAGCGGCTCCTCCCAAATTGATCTTCGGAAAAAATTGGGCTTTCGCTACGCCGATATTTGCATTCGCCGCAATCAGCCTCTCTTCTGCGGCCCTGATATCGGGCCTTTGATTGAGAAGCTCCGACGGCAAGACAACTGGCACCGACGGCGGCATCGTCGTCTGATCCAGTGTCAATCCTCTGGGAATTTCTCTCGAGGGAGACCCAATCAAGAAACTCAAGAGATTTTCGGTCTGAGCAACCAGAATCTCAAAGCTTTCCACTTGGACTTGCGCTTCTTCCACCTCTGAGATCGCTTGTTCGACCTCTAAATCTGAGGTAAGGCCTAGTTCGAAGCGAATCTTTGCCAAATAGAGAGAATCTCCACGCGATTTGAGCGTCTCCTTTGCAATGATGAGCTGCTGATCGAGCTGGCGAAGTTGGATATAGGTACTCGAAACCGAACTGACAAGTCCCAAGACGACCACCCGGCGCGCTTCGATCGCACTCAGCCAAGAGTGATACGCCGCTTCCACTCCACTTCGTACCTCGCCCCAGAGATCGATGAGATAAGAAGCATTGAAGAGAAGCCCAAAGAGATTGAATACTTGCTGAACGCCCGGCGGCAGCGCAGTAACAGAAGTAGAGATCTTTTGCCGCTGCGCCAGGCCGCCGCCACTCACCTGTGGGTAAAGCATCGACTTCGCGATGAGAAGCTGCCCTTGGAACTGATCGACGCGGGCGATCGCAGTCTGTAGATCCTGGTTGTTTGCCAGCGCAGTATCGATCAACCCATCCAAAATGTTATCGTCGAACTGCTTCCACCAGCCTACATCAACTGCGTTTTGGGTCTCAAGAGTCTCTCGCCACGCGCTAGGATCTTCGAGCCCTGGCCGTTCATACTTTGGATAAAACGTGCAGGAAGCCAGGAAAAGGAGCAAAAACGCACATCTCATATTGAGGTGCGTATACCCAATTTGAAATTATTTGACAGCTTCTCAGAGGGTGTTGCTCAATTAATTTTTTAATATAACCATAAAAAAGATGTGAGCTTATCATTCT
>CAZFWE010000057.1:0-5777 GCA_964522685.1 uncultured bacterium
TCTCCCTTATCAGTTTTTTTATTGTGTTCTTCTATGTAAAAAAAGAAACGACCTATTCCGCGCATTGCGATTGGCGCGGAGTAGGTCTTCTCGCGGTGATCGTGGGTGCGACAGTAACCGCAGTCATGCAAGGATCGAATTGGGGATGGAATTCAGCAGGTGTACTCCTCCTTTTTGCTCTAGCTCTTGTCTCTCTATTTGCCTTTATCACTATTGAGAAGAAGAGCCTCGAACCAATGTTCAGGTCAGATTTGTTTTCCCATGCCGGATTTCTCTTCCCTTCGATGTGCAACGGCTTTCTAATCGGATTTATCTGGTCTGTTTTCTTCTTCATTCCTCTTTATTTGCAAAATGAAAAAGGGGTATCTCCTTTAGAGACAGGCTTGACGATGCTTCTCATCACGTTGCCGGTTGCTTTTTTTCGGTCTTTGTGAACAAGCTCTATAATAGAGTCGGGGCCAAACCGCTTCTCATCACCGGTTTTTCCCTCCTCCTCCTTTCAGCATTCTTTCATGCCTATTTAACCATTATTGGGTCTTGCCTTTTGATGGGATTTGGTTGGGTCTTGACTTGGGGGCCATCTGCCTCGAGAGCTCTCACTACATTGCCGCACCAGATGGCGGGGATCGCTTCAGGTATGTTTATGACGTTGCAAGAAATCGGTGGAGTTATGGGGCTTGCCGCTTCCGGCGTTTTCTTCCGTATGGGAACGAGTCGATATCTGGCGCCATACATGGAAGAGATCCAAGCTGTTTTTGGAGATCGGACCCCTGCCATTCTTTCAGATCCTGTTCTTGCGGAACAAACGAATCCTCGAATTGCCTCTTGGCTGCATGAGGGATTTATCGCGGGCTATAGCGACGTGCTATGGTTTCTCATCATTCTCATGGTGGCAGCTGTTATATGTGCATCAGCTTTGCCCTTATCTCAAAAAAGGAACTAGGAGAGCGTCTTCAATGAGAGGGAGGTTTAGAGGGTAAACAACCTCTAGTCGGTCCGATTCATAGATGTTGTAAATATTGGAGAAACGGAAGAGATATCTCTCCTGAGAATTTTCCAGAGAAAATTCGATCGGGACATAGGGACCATTGTTGAGAGCAGCGATGCGGTAAGGAAAGCGATGAGGGGCGAAGATTGATTGGCCATCAAACAGATCCTCAAAGTCGCTCCGGCCTGTGAGATAGTGGATGATCGAGGGGAAAATATCGAGGTGGGTGCTGCATGAATCGAGAGGGATCCAAGGATTTGTCTGGAATTTATAAAAGAGGGGAACACTGGTTTGATAGCGGTTTAGGTGGGTACCATGAAAAAGAGCTCCTTCCTCGAAAAATTCTTCGCCATGGTCGCCTGTGATTGCAATGATCGATTGATCGTAGAGATTTTTTTCTTTGAGTGTTACAAAGAATTTCCCGAGAAGAGAATCGACGTAAGAAATGGAGTTCCGGTAGCGGTTTTTGAGAGGTTCGATGCTCTCTTGTGTAAGCATAAGATAATCGATCTCTTTAGAAATTGGAGTGAACTTTAAAGGAAAATCAGAGGGGAAGCTATATTCCGAATGAGTGGAGTCGAAGAAAATGAGGAAGATGTTCCCCCACTGGGATTCCTTTTTTTCCAACTGGGTAAAAAGAGCCTCAAGCCCCATTCGGTCGCGCTCGCAGGGTTCTATGGACCGGATCTCTGTATATTCTTCAATATGGTCGCAAAGTTGTCTCTCTTTTCCGAAGAGAAGTTTGTCCAGTTGATAGTATTTTAAGTCTGCTGAGGAAAAGATCGAAATTTTATACCCGAAATCCTTCAAGATTCGAAGTGGGATGCTCCCATTTTCCCAGGTATCGCGCATCTTTGTCCAATGATAGGGAAAATCGGCATGGAAAATCGCGAACCAGGAAGGGTGTGACGAATTCGCATTGGAAAAACTCTCTTCGAAAGAGATGTTTTCTCTTCCGAACTGCGTCATCTCTGGAGCTGTGGACTCAGTGATAAAATCTTTGCGCAGCGTTTCGATGACGAAAATAAAGATATTCGGCTTTGAAGCGGCGAGTAATTTCTTTTCTTCTAGTTTTTTTTGCGTTTGTAATTCATCTCGGGCTTTTTTGATCGGTGACTTTAAAGAAATATAGACTGGGGTAGGATGGAAGAACGTCGTTCCGAGAGGAAGAGCTTTTTGATACTTCGAATAGGCGGTTCGATGGAGGAATGGATGGAAAAGAAGATCGAGCAGGAAAAGAGAAGTGCCGATGGCGAGAAGGGCAATGATCAGCCGCGGTACAGAAAATTTCCAGGGGATGAATTTAGAAAGAGTATCGGTCGCGCAATAAAAGGCGACTCCGATGAAAGGGATGAGAAGGATTGCACCGAAAGTCAGCAGGACCATTGTACCGTTCAAATTGAGAGATTGGAACGCAGGAATGAGATGGGAGACCCCCGAACCGAAAAAATGACGGAAGATATAGGAAATCGAAGCATCCATCAGCCTTGCAATGGTGAAATCGGCAAAGTGGGCGAGGAGGATTGCAAAAGAAAATCCGATAAAACTATAAAAAAGCCACCTCGGCACCCAGCGCTTCAGGACAAGCATGAAGAGGAGGAGGCATCCTGTTTCTAGGAAGCATTGTCCGAGGGCATGAAGGAAGAAGAAAAGCGGCACCCCTGTAAAGGGAATTTTCCAAAAAAAGAAGTGGGAAATGCTGATTGCAAGGATAATTAGGAGAAAGAAACTAAAATATACAGTATTGACTTCTCCTTTGTCTAAGGTTACGAGTTTCTGAAGCCACCGCTTTAGCGACTGTCTACGAACTATTTTTTCAGTCGATTTTCTGGTTTTTTTGATCCGGAAAATAGTTTGTAGATAGTCTCTTAATCTTGACATTTTCCCTTAAAAGAGTTTAACTCTTTAAAGATTTATGAAATCATTTTTATTGATTGCCTATTTTATTTTTGCCACAGCGATGGCTCCAAATCAATTTCTTTTCGCTAATGTAGCAGAAGTATCTCAGATTGAGAGACGAGAGACGGCTTCTGTTGTGATTCTCGGCGGCGGAATCGGCGCGCTCACATCAGCGCTTTATCTTGCGAGGGCGGGCGTGGAGCCCATCGTCATCGAAGGACCGACACCGGGAGGGCTAATTACGCAATCCCATTCCGTTCAAAATTGGCCGGGGGAACTGGAGATTAGCGGCGCAGAACTAGCTGAAAAAGTGAAAAAACAAGGCGAGGCCAACGGCGCGGTTTTTACTCCTGAGGAAGTCATCGCAATTGATTTCTCCAAGCGCTCCTTCACGATCACTCTTAAAAATCTTGAGACCGATAAAATCCGCACCCTGACTGCCGAGAGCGTGATCATTGCAATGGGGACGCGGCCAAATTTTCTCGGCATCCCCGGAGAAAACGGCCTAGACGGATATTGGGGGAGGGGAGTGACTAACTGCGCCATCTGCGACGGGGCTCTTTATCGCGGCCTGACTGTCGGGGTTGTCGGTGGCGGCGATGCCGCTGTCCTCGAAGCTCTTTATCTTTCAAACATCGCTTCCCAAGTCAACATATTCGTGCGCAAAGACTCTTTCAAAGCCATCGAAGAAAAAAGGCTGCAAACTCTTCTTGCCAAACCAAACGTGAAAGTTTTCTATAATACGACTGTCGAAGAAGTAAAAGGCGATGGTGTGAATGTCACTGGCGTCGTTCTAAAAAGACGGGACAAAACGATGGATTTTCCTCTCAGCGGGCTCTTTCTCGCCATTGGTTCCAAGCCCAATTCTGAACTGTTTAAAAAAGTCCTTGGCCTCGATAGCAGGGGGTATATTCTCCTCAAAAAAGATCAGGAGACGGCGATTCCCGGTGTCTATGCGATCGGTGATATCGTCGATCCTGTCTACAAACAGGCGATCTCCGCAGCGGGCGACGGGGCGAAGGCTGCAATGCAAGCGCAGCAATACATTTCCGATCGAAAAAGCGAGCTGACTCAAGACAAAGGTTCGGAGCAAAGAAAAACTCTCCTCCCAATCTCTAAAGAGGTCATCGAGATCACGAGCATCGAGCAGTTCCAAAAAGAACTCCAAAGCGATGTGCCTGTATTTGTCGATTTCTATGCGAGTTGGTGCGGTCCTTGTAAGCAGATCTATCCTCGCATCGAACGATCGGCCAATCAGCTTTCCGGGAAAGTAAAATTCCTCAAAGTGAACGTCGATCGCATCGACAAATTGTCGAGTCTCTATCATGTGCGCGCGATGCCGACAGCACTTCTCTTCAATCCCAAAGGTCAAGTCGTCGATCGTAAGGTCGGCTCCGACCAAGTCTTGGACCTTCTCAGGTCCCTCGAAAAAACCAACTGACTGAAAAATTTTCTTGATTTAATCTTGCAGCCTTCTCACAATGTTAGCCATCTGTTAAGGTTGTATTTAAAAAGGAGCCTTATGACAACACCAACTAGTGATGTAAAACTCCCAGTGCATCGACCTTTAGGGGCCTCTAGTGAAGTCCCTATTGTTCCCAACACGACTCGGCAAACAGCTGCCGTGGCGAGCGAAGCGCTTCCTTGTAATATCCCGCTTGTTAGAGGAGGCCCTTCAGCAGAGTCAAAAGTTATCCTATTCCCTTATCCGCCGCCTACGTTTGGAAAAAACATACGTACGCTGAGAGATTTATTACCTCCTGAAGACCCTCCCGATGTTGTTGCAGACATGCCCGATGCTGTTGTAGACATGCAGAAAGCAGTTCGAGAAGTCACAGGATCGCTCGAGGAATTGACAAGCAAGATAATCTCTGATCATGAGATCAGGGCGCTACTATTGAATAATGCGGTGCAATTAGGCGCTGGTACAGAGGGAATGATCGAAAGAGTAGACAGACTTATAGAAATGACCGCAGAGCTGCAGAAGAATGTAAACGAAGCAAGGAGGGAAAATGAACAAAAACATCAACAACAAGAAGAGCAGATAGAATTTCTAGACCAAATGCGATGTCTAGATAGACCAAAAATCCCTCTGGTATCAGAAGCAAATTTTCTAGAAAGAAATTGGAAGATTATTGGAGTCTCTGCTCTCAGTGTAATTAATTTTGTTGCAATCACTGTAATCTTCGGAATTGCTGCGGCCGTTTTGTTAAGCACGGCTTTGATGATTGGAACTGCTTTTTGGACGCAGTATCTAAATCGAATTACTACTTCGGAAAAACCCAATGTATTTTAAAGGGGAGATGGCCTATGTTAACAGCTCCAGATGAAATCAGAAAGTTCGAACAAGCAAATCAGCGTCTCACAGCTCCAGAAAAAATCAGACAATTAGAACAAGCAAATCAGCGTCTCTCAAATGCCCTCAGACAACAATCAGACGAAAATAATGCCCTCAGACAACAAAATGCAAGAACCCAAGAAGCCTATGAAGCTGCACAAGGACAGCTTCAACAGGTTCATGCTCAACTTGTTGTAGAGCAAGAGAGAAATCAAGTACTCCAAGCTCGAGTCGTTCACTTAGAAGCAAACCTAAATAACTTAGCAACTACCTTTGCTGAAGAACAGGCAGAAAACGCTGCGAGAAATGCTCAACGCGATGCACAAATTGCTCTTTTGATGGCTCATTTAAAGCCGCTTGCGCCTACTTCACAGCCAGTACTGTTAGTCCCTCACAATGAGTCTGCGTCTGCGCTGCCTCTTGCTCCCGCACCCATTGCCAGACCTCCAGCCGCCCTCCCAGAGGAGGTTGCGCCTGTGCTGCCTCTTGCTCCCGCGCCCATTGCCAGACCTCCAGCCGCCCTCCCAGAGGAGGTTGCGCCTGCACTGCCTC
>CAZFWE010000057.1:5877-8171 GCA_964522685.1 uncultured bacterium
CCCATTGCCAGACCTCCAGCCGCCCTCCCAGAGGAGGTTGCGCCTGCACTGCCTCTTGCCCCCGCACCCGTTGCCGTACCTCCGGCCGTTGCCATCCACGCGCCGGATCAACAGCCTGTAATCGTCCAGCCTAAGCTTCTTCCCGCTCCAGGAGTTGCTCAGCCGGCTCGACCACCTCGTGTAGAGAATACTCAAATTCTTGACACCATTGAAAACTGGTGCAAGGCAGTGGAAGAATTTTTGAAAGATAACGCTTTAATGCCGTTGCGTGAGGTAGAGATGCCTCGAGGTATAGTTGTAGATCGAGAAGAGGTTGCATACCAAGCTTTTAATCGAATCGATAAAACGCTTGAAAAACTCATCGAATTCCAGGAAAGAATTGGCGGAAATAACAGTCGATACAAAGAACCACTAAAGATTACCCTCGTTCGACGCAATATTTTAAACCTTGTGCCACTTAGCGATCGCCTTCTCAATCATCTGGAAGTCATGATAGCAGCTATAAAGATAACTGGTTGGGCTTTCGAGAAGGCTGGTCCAGAGGTTAAAAATAAAAGAGCGGCAGCTCTAATTGCTATTTGCAGGACGCCCGGGGCGTTTGCAGCCGCTAGTCTAGAGCTACGAAATGATATTGATTTAGCTCGTTTCGCATTTTTTGGAGAACTTACCAATACCGACTTGTACCAAATTGAGGCACTTGGATTCTCGCCCGACAAAAACCAAAAATCTTGGCTATGCTCTCCTTCCAAGAATACAGGTCTATCGCTTCAGCACGTTGGTGATCAAGTGATAGCCAATAAACCTTTTGTGATCCAGGCCGTTCAGAAAAATCCCCTCGATGTTATGTACGCTGGTCAGTTATCCAAGGATAATGATGCTGATAAAAAGGTAGCGCGCACTGCCGTTCAAGGAAGCGGCTATGCTCTTCGATTTCTCCCGGAATTTCAAGATGATCTAGATGTAGTGATTGATGCTGTTACCGCCGCTGCTAAGGCTGCTCGAGAAAATGGCGATGACCGCGCCATTGAATTCGTCAGTACCCGGCTTCAAAAGCATTCGCAAGTTCTCGCCATCATCGATAGTGGGAGAAAAAACGGCTCATAGAGGCATTAGACCTCTTTCGAAACTCCATTTGCTTGCCAATCAAAAATCTTCAATTTTTTCAAGCAAAGCGAGTTTTGAAAGAGGTCTATTTTATTTTTCGTCTTTGCGGCGATGCTCTTCTTGTCGTTTTCGAGTAGTATGGGTAGCTGATCCTTGCTCATCATGCTCGACGGCTTCTTTTTGCTCCGTCCAATAGCGAGCCTCTTTTTCCCATTCGGCTCTATGCATCTCGAGCTTTTCGAGATCTTTTTTTCGCTGGAACACTTCTTGCGTCGCTGCTTCGACTTGGCTTTGCGCAAGATTGACCTGCTTTTGCTGTTCTATGACTTTTTTTTCTTTTTCGGCGAGCTTTTCGTCGACAATTTTCAGATAGACTTTCATTTGCTGAATT
Source organism: uncultured bacterium (assembly GCA_964522685.1). Taxonomy (GTDB): domain Bacteria; phylum Chlamydiota; class Chlamydiia; order Chlamydiales; family SM23-39; genus CAITMJ01. The sequence continues at coordinate 7,373 of CAZFWE010000057.1, forward strand.
TTGTCGGTGGTCGTCCCTTCGTCGAGCGTCGTGCGAAGCTGGGTGAGTTTTTCAACCTTATGCTGAAGGACTTGATCTCTTTCCGCTTTGAGATCATAGAGCTTTTTTAACGCCTTTTCGAGAAGAATTTTTTTCTCTTCAAGGATCTTTACAGCCTGATCAAAGCGATTTTTTTTAATGATGACGAGCTGTTGGAGGGGATAATTCAAAGGAAGAGTGCCTTCAGTTGCTTAAGAGTGTCTTCCATTGGCGCTTTATCTTCTACTTGCTGCTTGAGGAAGCGGTTGACTTTGTCGATGTATTTGAGAGCGAAATCGGCGTTTTTGTCCGATCCAGGCTTATATTCGCCGATCCGGATGAGGAGCTCGTTCTTTTTATAATTCGCGAGCACTTCTCGGAGTTTGCCGATGAGTTCCAACTGCGGTTTTTCGACGACATGGCTCAAAATACGACTAACGGAACTGAGGATATCGATGGCGGGGTAGTGGAACTGGCGCGCAAGATCGGAAGAGAGGACGATGTGACCATCGAGGATCGATCGAACCTCATCTGCGACCGGCTCATTCATGTCATCGCCGGCGACGAGGATTGTGTAGAAGGCAGTGATCGAGCCTGTTTCTGAATTACCCGATCGCTCAAGAAGTCGCGGCAGTGTAGCGAAAACGGAAGGAGTGTACCCGGCCCTAGCAGGAGGCTCTCCGGCAGCGAGGCCAATTTCTCGAAGAGCTCGCGCGTAGCGAGTGACCGAATCCATCATCAAAATGACTGATTTGCCTTGGTCGCGGAAGTATTCTGCAAT
>CAZFWE010000058.1:0-8078 GCA_964522685.1 uncultured bacterium
AAATCGCTGTCTCATCGTGCCCAGCCATATCACGCGTACGATCTATGCCTCCACGCAGACCTATTCTCCAGATGGAACGCCAACCAATGGATTCTTTCTCTGGCCAAAAAATTCAAGGCAAATCGACCTCTTGGCTAAGGAAATCAAAAACAGCTTCGAACGGGCCGGTATTTCCGATTATTGGAAAATAGCGACATTTGAAGAATACGAGTTTTCTAAAGATCTCTTGCAGCAGTTTCGAAGTGACCGGACTCTTTTTACTTTGATCGCCGTGATTATTCTCCTCGTCGCTTGCTGCAATATTATTTCACTGCTCGTTTTACTCGTGAACGATAAGAAACGGGAAATCGCCATCCTTCAATCGATGGGAGCCTCCTTCAAAAGCATTGCTGTTATTTTCGCGCTTTGCGGGACTCTGATGGGCTTATTGAGCTGTCTCTTCGGTGGCCTCTTGGCTTTTTTCACCTTGCACAATTTGAGTTCGCTCGTCTCCTTCCTCAGCGCGATCCAAGGGCGGAGCGCCTTCAATCCCGCCTTTTTCGGCCAGAGCTTGCCGAATTCTTTAAGCCTCGATTCTCTTCTCTTTGTTTTCATTGTGACGCCTTTGCTTTCTCTGATCGCAGGGCTGATCCCCGCTATCAAAGCAAGCCGGATCCGACCTTCCCAAGTTTTGAGATCCGAATGATCATTTTGTCTGCTTCCAAACTGAAAAAGACGTTCAGGACTCCCGAGTCGGTAGAAATCCTCTCCGGCATTTCACTAGACATACACATCGGAGAATCCATCGCGATCACTGGCAGATCAGGTGAAGGAAAAACGACCTTACTCCACATTCTCGGCACTCTCGAGCCATTCGACAGTGGGGAATTGATCATCGCCGGCAAGCCCTTCCAGGCGAATATTGCTCCCAAATTCCGGAACAGCCGCATCGGTTTCATCTTCCAAGCCTTCAACCTGCTCGAAGATTTTACGGCTCTTGAAAATGTCCTGATGCCTGCGCGTATCGCCCGAAAACCATTCGACCGAGAAAAGGGAAATTATCTTCTTTCGCTGGTCGGACTGAAGCATAGGGCCGATTTCCCCGCGAAGCTGCTTTCAGGTGGAGAGCGGCAGCGCGTTGCAATCGCGCGCGCTCTCTGCAATGACCCTGATCTTCTCTTTGCCGACGAACCTTCGGGCAACCTCGACCATGCAAACGCCGACGCGGTGAGCAATCTTCTATTCGATCTCGTCCGCGTCTCTCAGAAAACGCTTATTCTGGTAACGCACGACATGGATCTGGCCGCTCGTTGCGATCGCAAGCTCTGCCTGTCCCAAGGCAAGTTGTACTAAAGAGCCAATTGCAAAACTCTCCGGCGCGAAAAATCGCCCTTTTGAGCCAGGTTGAGACCCCACCTTCTCGCCTGCCCTCCTTGGGCAGGCCACCGGCGGTGAGGTCCGGCCAGGCGGATCCTGCCCTCTCAACATGGCCCAAAATCATCGATTTTTCGCTGCTATGGAGTTTCGCAACTGGCTCTAAATTCTTAACTGTGATTAGATCAGTCTTTTTTATGGAGATTGGACAATGCATATTTTGATTGTTGGAACGGGTTATGTCGGATTGGTTTCGGGAGCGTGCTTTGCGGAGATGGGCCATACAGTCATTTGCCTTGATATCGATGCAAAAAAAATCCAAAAATTACAGCAGGGCCTCATTCCTATTTACGAACCGGGCCTCGAAGAGCTCGTCAAGCGTAACTTGAAAGAAAAAAGACTGATTTTCACCACTGATTACAAAATCGGTGTCGCCGACGCGGACGCTTGCTTCATTGCCGTGCCAACACCATCGAGAGATGACGGATCATGCGATACGAGCTATGTGGAAGCTGCAGCCCGATCGATCGCCGAATCGATGAGTAAATACAAAATTATCGTTAATAAATCGACCGTGCCTGTCGGAACCGCCTCTCTTGTGGCGAAGACCATTCAAAATACCTTGGAAAAGCGCGGGATTGAGATTCCATTCGACGTCGTGTCCAATCCCGAATTTTTAAAAGAAGGCGCAGCCATCCAAGACTGCCTAAAACCGGACCGAATCATCATTGGCGCCGATTCTACAAAAGCCCTTGAAGTGATGAAAGACATCTACTCCGCATTCACGCTGAGTCACGATCGGATCATCACAATGGATGTCCTTTCCGCTGAAATGACGAAATATGCCGCGAACGCGATGTTAGCAACGAGAATTTCCTTCATGAACGAAATTGCAGAAATCTGCAAAAAAGTGGGTGCAAATGTCAATGAAGTGAGAAAAGGAATCGGTTCCGACTTACGCATCGGATATAGCTTTCTCTATCCTGGCGTCGGCTATGGTGGCTCCTGTTTTCCCAAAGACATCCGCGCACTCATCTCTAAAGCAAAAGAGGTCGGCGTAGCCCCTGCCATCATGGAAGCAGTCGACAATGTAAACAACCGGCAGAAAAAACTCCTCGGGAAAAAATTGATTAAATACTTCTCTTCTCGCGGAGGGATTCAAGGAAAAACCATCGCAGTCTGGGGCCTTTCTTTCAAACCCGACACCGACGATATGCGGGAAGCCCCATCGATCGAATTCATTGAGCAGCTCCTCGCAGAGGGCGTTAAACTTCGGCTCTTTGATCCAGTAGCCATTCCCAATGCGCAAAAACTTCTCAAATCGAGCTCCGCCATTACTTGGTGCTCCAATGAAATCGAAGCCGCTTCGGGAGCCGATGCGATCGCCTTGATGACTGAGTGGAAACAGTTTCGGCTCGTCGATTTCAAGCCCATTAAAGAGAAAATGAAAGGATTTGCTTTCTTCGACGGCCGCAATCAATACAAGCCGGTAGACATGAAAGTTCGCGGTTTTGATTATATTAGCATTGGCGCCCCTGATATTTTCCTAAATGAGTGAAATCGATGAGACCTCTGATTGAAAAAAGGCTCGATGAGCTGATTCCTAATGAAAACAGCTCTCTGACGAAAGCCGCGCGATATGCGGTTTTGGGCGGAGGCAAGCGGCTAAGACCCCAGCTCGTTCTGATCGCCGCTAAAATGCTCGGAGCCCCAGAGGAAGCGGCCATCGATCCCGCCTGCGCTATCGAAATGGTCCATGCCTACTCGCTCATCCACGATGATTTGCCGTGCATGGACGACGACGACCTAAGGCATGGTAAGCCGTCGCTCCATAAAGCATTCCCGGTAGCATCGCTTTACTCACGGGTGACTTTTTACTCACCTATGCATTCGAAGTGCTTGTCAAAGCTCCCCACCTCACTGACTCGCAACGCATGCAGCTAGTCCGAATCTTAAGCGAGAGGTCCGGTAAAACGGGAATGATCGGCGGACAAGTATTAGATATGGAATCTACAGCTAAAACCATCGAACTGGAAACGCTTTATGCCATGCACCGAGGCAAAACGGCGGCCCTTTTAACCGCGTGCCTCGAATTCGGCGCCTGCATTGCTAAAGCTCCCCTTAACATTTTCAAAGCAATCGGTGAGAACCTCGGTCTCGCCTACCAGATCCTCGATGACCTTCTCGATGCATCCTCGACCACTGAAAAACTCGGCAAAACAGCCGGCTCGGATGCAAAGCATCACAAACAAACTTCGATCGCGCTCTTGGGCCCGGATAAAGCAGCTGCGAGATTAGAAGAGCTCAAAGCCCTTTGCTTTGCCCAAATCAATACTCTTCCAGAATCTCAAGAACTTGCAGCCTTGACGCAAAAGCTCCTGATTCGAAATTATTAAATTATGCAATCGGTAAAAGTTCGTGCGAGGCGGCTAGAGGAAGAGAAAGAAACCCTCCGCCACCTCCGCAATTTCCAATTCCAAATCAAACGCGATTTTGTCAAACGGACATTCGATATCATCTTTAGCGCCTTATTCTTACTCGCCTCTTTTCCCTTGCTTCTTTTGCTCGTAATTTTGGTGAAGCTCTCTTCGCCGGGCCCCATTTTCTACAAAAGTCCGAGGCTAGGCAGGGGCGGAAAAGCAATCCAATGTTTGAAATTCCGCACGATGTTCATGGATGCGGAAAAGCGCCTCCACCATCTTTTACGAACAGAGGCCAATTTGCGCGCTGAATGGGAAACATTCCAAAAATTTAAAGACGACCCGCGGATTACGCCGATCGGAAAATTTTTGCGAAAGACCTCTCTCGATGAGATTCCTCAATTCTGGAATGTCTTGGTCGGCGACCTTAGCGTCGTCGGCCCAAGGCCTCCGACCCTACTAGGGCCTCCTGAATATTACCTCGAAGAACTCCGAAAACTTTACGGCCCCTCAGCCAATCTCATCCTCTCCGTCCGCCCTGGCATTACAGGACTCTGGCAAATTTCAGGCCGAAGCCAGATCCCGATGCAAGAGCGAATAAAAATGGAAGCGCAATACGCTAAATCGAGAAATTTCTGGATCGATCTCATCGTGATTGCAAAGACAATTCCGGCCGTTTTTTTCTCCAAAGGAGCTTTTTAATGGCAGAGACAATTCTAGTTACCGGTGGGGCCGGCTACATCGGGAGCCAAACCTGTAAGGCTCTTGCGAAAGCAGGCTTTGTTCCCGTTGTTTACGACAATCTCACCACAGGCCACGGCTACGCCATCAAATGGGGGCCCTTTGTCCAAGGCGATATCGGAGACTCCGCGAGACTTTCCGAGGCCATCATCTCCTTCAAACCAAAGGCCATCCTCCACTTCGCTGGAAGCGCTCTCGTCATCGAATCAATCCAGCAACCGGCGAAATACTACCGAAATAATATAACAGCCACCCTGACTCTCTTGGAAACCATGAGAGAACACAACGTGCAGAACCTTCTCTTTTCTAGTTCCTGTGCAACCTATGGCCATCCCCAATTCACTCCAATCACGGAAGAACATCCGCAACTCCCCGTTAGCCCTTACGGACGCACAAAATGGATGGCTGAGCAAATGATGGCCGATTTTGGCACCGCCTACGGTTTAAAATCGATTTTCCTCCGCTACTTCAATGCCGCAGGCGCAGATCTCGAGACGCAAATCGGAGAAAACCATACGCCTGAAACGCATCTCATCCCTTCGATCATCCAAGCAGCACTCGGTCTCAAAGAAGAAATCGTCGTATACGGAACCGATTTCCCCACTCCTGACGGCAGCGCGATCCGAGACTACATCCATGTACAAGACCTCGCTGACGCACACGTCCTCGCACTCCAGTATCTTCTCGAAAAACAAACGACCACAGCCATCAACCTCGGAACTGGAAAAGGCTTATCCGTGCTTGAAATTATCAACGCCATCCAAAAATTTTGCGAGAAAACGGTCCCTTTTCGCCTTGAAAACCGCCGCCCCGGAGAACCAAACACGCTCACCGCAGACAACCATAAAGCGAAGCAGCTCCTCGGTTGGCAGCCCAGGCATTCAGAACTTCCGATCCTCATCGAATCGGCCTGGAAATGGCACCAACTCCTTCTTCAAACCTCCGCCATTCTCCGCAGTGCAATCCAGCGACTCGAACCCCATCCGCATTAAAAGGAGTAATTAGGAGTATGATTCTCCTCGCTTTTTGCTTAAGCGTTGCAGCCCTCTCTTTACAGATGGTATTCCCTTTTTGCGCGAAAGTCCCCATTCTCGCCTTTGCCCCATTTTTGGCCCTGCTGGGACTCGTCCACCCTCTTTCAAAAACGCTTCACTGGAGCAGTTTCATCGGCCTTCTCATCGACCTTCTTTCTTACGATCCGTTCGGCCTGCATGCTCTCAACTACACTCTGTCCTCTCTTTTCTGTTTTCGGTGGCGACGGCGGTTTTCTGCGGAAATTCCACTTCAATTTGGACTTTACACAGCTTTTTTTTCCTCCATTTCCACGATCCTGCAAACACTGATGCTTTTTCTCTTTGACAGAAGAATCTTATTTCAAGGAAAATGGTGGTTTACCGATTGGCCTCTTCTTCCGCTTTGCGATGCGCTTTATGCGCTTATTTGGTTCGCCGGGCCGCTCGTGCTCTATCGTATACTTCGTCGCATGTGGGGAATTTATTGGCTGAAAAAGAACCGTCTCTCTCAGAATTAACGCTCATCGCTATCGAAGCGGCTCTGAACGCAGGCAACCTCTTGCGCTACGGATTTGGCACTCACATAAAGGTCAAATCCAAAGAAGGCCGTCACAACCTCGTCACTGAATACGACATTAAAGCGGAAAAAGAAATCATCGATTTTATCCAGAAAAACGTCCCAAATTCCGAATTTCTCGCAGAAGAAAGCGGAATCAGCGGGAAAAAGGGACCTCTCATCTGGATCATTGATCCGTTGGACGGCACAGTCAATTTCGCGCATCAGATCCCCGTGTTTGCCGTTAGCATCGGCATCGAACAAAATGGCGTTATGACCGCAGGCGTCGTTTTTCAACCCATCACGCATGAACTGTTCGTCGCAGAGCACGGACTCGGCGCATTCTTCAATGGGAAAAAAATCAGTGTAAGTAAAGTTTCGACTCTCCAAGACTCCATCCTAGCGACTGGTTTTCCCTACAACCTCGCTGAAAATCCCCACCACTGCATCGACCATTTCATCGACATCCTTCGCGCTGGGATACCGATCCGCCGCCTCGGCGCCGCAGCTCTCGACTTCGCCTATACCGCATCCGGCCGTTTCGAGGGCTTTTTCGAAGTGGCGCTCTCACCGTGGGATTGCGCTGCCGGCAAACTCATCCTCGAGGAAGCGGGCGGACAAATCTCCCAATGGGATGGATCTCCCTTCGACATCCGATCTCGAAGAACGCTCTTGGCCACCAACAGGCTGGTCCATGCCGAAGCCGTATCTCTTTTGAGTCGAACATTATGAATAAACTCATCGACGGCAAAAAAATCGCGAATGAAATCATGAAGGAAATCGAGACTGAAATTTCGGCCTTGACCGGAAGAAAACCGGGCCTAGCCTTTCTTTTAGTCGGTGAAAATCCCGCCTCCCAAAGCTACGTCCGCTCCAAGAAAAAAGCCTGCGCTTTGACTGGAATCGCATCCACTTTGCTCACATTCCCCACTTCCATTGCAGAATCGGACCTTATTACCCAAATCGAGCGGCTCAACCAAGACTCCTCCATCGATGGCATCCTCGTGCAACTTCCCTTGCCTTCCCATATCGATGAGAAAAAAATCATGCTCGCGATCAATCCGAAAAAAGACGTCGACGGATTCCATCCTCTGAACGTCGGCAAAATGCTCCTGGGCGACGATTCGGGACTTCTCCCTTGCACTCCCCTTGGAATCAAAGTCCTTCTCGAGAGAAGCCGCATTTCCGTCGACGGAAAACACGTCGTCGTCGTCGGCCGGAGCAATATCGTCGGAAAACCCCTCGCTGCCATCCTCATGCAAAAAAAACAGGGCTGCAATGCCACTGTTACCGTCTGCCACAGCCGCTCCGAACACTTGGTTCAAATTGCGGCCTCTGCAGACATCTTAGTCTCCGCAATTGGAATCCCTTCTTTTATTCACCCAGCCATGGTCAAACCAGGCGCTGTTGCAATTGACGTTGGCATTAACCGAATCGAGAATAAGATCGTCGGCGACATCGACTTTGAAAAAGTGTTTCCCATCGCCTCTCACATCACTCCCGTCCCAGGAGGCGTCGGTCCCATGACAATCGCCATGCTCCTCAAAAACGTCCTACGCGTTTTCAACATTTTGTAACGATTTTCTCATTGCGGAGAAGCAAAAAATAACGTACAACCGAATCTGGGATACGTTCAAGGAGCTTCCATTGGATTTTCAATTGCCTCTCATCAAAACAGCTATTTTCGATCTCGGCAATGTCCTTGTATTTTTCAGTTTTGAAAAAATTATTGCCCAAGTTTCTTCCCTTACAGGATTAGCCCCTCAAGCGATCCATGAATTATTGATTCGAAGAGAGCTTCACGGCGCTTATGAAAGCGGGAAAATTTCCAGCGAAACTATCTATAAAATTTTCTTAAATGAATCGCCTAAATCATTTGCTCCGCAAGATTTTTTTTTCGCTGCTTCAGATATTTTCGAACCCAATGACTCAATATTTCCCCTATTAAAGACATTGAAAAAAAAAGGAGCTCGACCCGTCCTTCTTTCCACCACC
>CAZFWE010000059.1:0-8039 GCA_964522685.1 uncultured bacterium
GATCTCGCTGATGGCGCTTTTCTACGGGATAAAGAGGTTTTCTTTTTGCATCGAGTTTATCAAGCTCAGGATTAGGCCTCCCCTTTTTGTCCAAAAGTTCAATTCGCTTTCCAAGGAGGATTGTTCGGAGAACTTCTGGTTTTTCGCCTAGGACCTTTTCGTTAACGCCTTCCTTTACTTGTGCTTCGATGAGTCTTTCCATGCTATTATCAAGGCTGGTAGATGCATTTATAAAATCAGCTTCTGTTTTAATTGGAGCCCCGACTATGAAGGTTGCGTTGGAAAGGGTAAAAAGGTTTTCGAATAATTGCTCAAGAGCTTCTGGTTTTTTGGTGTAGTGATGGATGAGAAGCTGAGCTCCCTTGAGCGTTGCGGTCTGTAAGTGACCTCGAATTACTTCCTTTTCTGCAGGGGTGTGTGCCTGCTCTCCAAGTGTTCTTCTCAAGGCATTTTGGTCGCCTTCGCATGCATTTAATTCCAATGTGTTGATCAAGTTTTTAATCGTCGTGTTCAGTAGGGGATTTTCTTCAAAGCGAAGCGGTGTTGAGGGAATGCCTTTCGCAAGCTCTTTTTCGAGTCCTTCGACCTGCTTGTTCAGAGCATTTGCGATCCCGATTTTGAAAGAATACTTTCCCGGCATTGCTTGATTAATCCCATTTTGAACGATGTTTTGAACAATGTCTGGGACGTATCCTTTGATGAATCTCTTTCCAACCCAATTGATGACTCCGCCGAAAATCCATTCCATCGCGTCGAAAAAGACACCAATCCGGATTCCTAAAATAGAAATTTGTTGCAGGCCTCTAAAGAGGGGAATTGAAGGGAAAATTTCAGGATCGTCGACAAGCGTCGCAACGAATTCCTTACAGAGTTCTGCCATCACCTTCTCGCCGAGATTTTCGTCTGGTTTCAAAGTAGCGATGGCTTTGGCTAGAGAGCTCTCTTCTCCTAATTGATCGATGATTTTTTTTCGATAATGGTCGAGATCTCCCTCGAGCGGAGGATATCCTGGTTGTCCTGCGTTTGCGTAGCTTTGCGCCGCACCATTATATTTGTTGAGGAATGAATTTATGGTTCTGAGGATGTTCTGGACTGATACTTTGGAGGATTGTTCGCCTTTTGCTCCGCCTCGGACATGAGATAAAATCCTTGTCCCTAATTCATTGAATGTATTTGGAATGATCCCGATGGAATCAGAAAGGAAATACCAGAATTTAGCGCGGATCCATTGCAAGGTTGAAAGCTGAATCCCCTTTTTCTCAAGAATGCCCATGCAAGCATCCCATAGATTGGGTTTTGTGCCATCCAGCCCTCTCGTTACAGCGGCCTCTGTCATTTCCATCAGGATGTCCTCGCCATTTGCTGATACCATTGGTAGCTCGAGGCGGTTGACGAAGATGAAAAAAGCGGTTGAGTAGGCTGAAGCGTTTTCGATGAATTTGTCTTTCTCCAAATCCGTTTTGTTTTGTTGCTCTTTTAAAACTTTTGCTCGTTTGTAATTGTCAATGGGCTTTGGGGCAAGGCGTTGCGCGGCCATCGTTAAGGGGTGGTTTTCCTTAAAAATGACAGATTTAGCAGCAATAGCTGCTAAAGATTCTGTAGGATCAATCGGATCGCCGGGATCGACTCCCGGGGTTCGCAATTCGATAGGATCTCGCAATGGAATGTTCACGAGGATCGAATGGTCGGGGTGTGCGGCCATCAAAGTGGCAGCGGCGGCGCCCCCGCCCACTGTAAGAGCTGCTGCTCCGGTTGTCATTGCACCGGCGGCAACAACAAGGGGAGCGGCTAAAACGGTCGCTCCAGCTGCCAAGGCGCCAGCACCTACCGCAGCCGCCGTCTTTATTGCCGTTTTATGTTGGCTATTTTCCCAAGCGGTTTCGATGGCTGTTTTCGCACCTTTTACATCGGGAATACAACTCCAGGCCCATTGAGCAGTTCCATAGGTTATTCCTGCCGCTCTTTTAGGCCCATTATTCCACAAAGGAGTGATCGCTATTTGGGTTCCGCCGAGCATTTTATCAATGACTGGGTTTATCATATTGGATTTTCCCTATAAGGTTTTGCCATCTATTATATAGAGTTTGCGAATTATTATTGAATGCTAAATAATCTTTGCTTACTGTCCTCGACAAGGAAAAATTATGAAAGAATTTACTCGTCTTCTAGAAATTGCCGATCAACTCCTTGGCCCTAAGGGTTGTGCATGGGATAAAGAACAAACATTTTTTACTTTACAGCCTTATCTCCTTGAAGAGACCCATGAGCTCATCGAGGCGATCGACAGCCTCGAATCTCAAAAAATTTCTGAGGAGCTTGGAGACTGCTTATATGCTTTAATTTTTATTGCAAAGTTGGCCGAAGCCGAAAAGCGGTTTGACCTTCGCCAATCGATCGAATCTGTCGCTGAAAAGCTTATCCGACGCCACCCGCATGTGTTCGGGGATGTAAAGGTGTCTTCTACCGACGATATCGTCAAGAACTGGGATGAGATCAAAAAAAAGGAAAAGGCGGGTCAAGAGCGGAAAAAACTCTTCGATGGGATTCCGCCGAGCTTGGCCGCTTTGCCGAAGGCGCAGAAAATGGCCAAAAAGCTTCGGAAGAAGAAAGGGGAAGCAGAGGGGTATAAAACATTGACAGAACAAGAGCTCGGCGAAGAGCTTTGGAAGCTCGTCAAGGCTGCAGACGAGCTGAATCTCGATGCCGAAAGCGCACTTCGCCGGAAACTCGCTGAGGTTGAAAAAGAGAACGGCTAAAGGACTCTATTTTCTGCAAAGTTTCTGGGAAAAAGCTCCCTAATAGCATTGAATTGTGCTTGGATTCTCGGAATGATTTGGAACTGAGGCAGGTAAGTATCAGCCAGTGAAACTGCCGCTACTGTTCCCCCAATTGCTATTCCAGGGTAGCCGAGATTTTCTACCGCTACATTGGCTGTTCCTGCAATGACTGTTTGCGTTGTATTAACAACGGGTATGAAAACCCAATCGATGGCAGTCCCGACGACAGCCACTCCCGCAGACCACCCGCCGCGAGCTATCGAGCTAGCGGCATAGCAGCTCCATTCAAGTCCTTTATATGCAGCAACTGCTGCCGCCACTTTGCCAGGCGTTGTCGAAAGGGCTGTTTTCCCGAGGTCCATGCCGATTGTGATGCAATCTTGCTCGCGAACTACGTCGTCATCTGCGGCCAAATCAAACGCCATATCTCGAGGAACAGGGAGATTTTCCCAGGTAATCGAGGGAATTCCATTCGCATCGAATTGGAGCATTGGTTTTTTAGTTTTTAGGTCATCATCATTAAAACGTTTCCATGTCCATGTATAGACTTTTCTCTGAGCGGTGTCCACTGCAACTAAAGTGGCTTTTTTTTGGTGTGCATCAGTGGTGCGGAAAAGGCGGCTTTCGATAGGCCCATTCGATCCTCTCCAAACGCATCGGTCAAAGGTTGCTCCGGCAGCAACTCGTTGCTGATCCCCATAAGCAGAGGCTACTGGGCCTTGAAATGTGTATCTGACCTCTGTTTCAGGCCATCGAATAATTGTCGGAGTGTTTGACGGGATTTGTAGCATTTTTAGCTCCTGTTTTTCAATTTGCAGAAGATAATAATGGAGTATAAAGAAAAAGACAATGGAAAGGATATTTTAAAAATGCCGGAGATTGGTTCGCGGCACGTGGTTTAGTCCTTAAGGCTGCTGCCTTCCGGCCCTGACCTAGTTCGAACGCCACATTCCGCAATTTCCCCGGCGTAATCCAATGTACCAGATAGCGCTATTTCTTACGAGAGAAATGCCTGGATCTTCCAGCGTTGTGTCTTGGGCCTCGAGATTGGTTGTGCCCGTTAGGGATCGGTTCTGCCTTGATGGATGGATCTGGCTCGAAGCCTGCGACGACGACATTTTGGATTTTTCGCTTTAAAAGACGTTCGATGTCAAAAAGTAATTTATGCTCATCGATACAGACAAGAGAGATCGATTCTCCGGTATTGCCCGCTCGTCCGGTCCGGCCGATACGGTGCACATAGTCTTCTGGCACATTGGGCAGTTCGAAGTTTACGACATGCGGCAGTTGGTCGATGTCGAGTCCGCGCGCTGCGATATCCGTTGCTACAAGCACTCGCACAGTACCGCGTTTAAATTCTGAAAGCGCTTTGGTCCGCGCTGACTGACTCTTATTTCCATGGATGGCCATAGCGCTAATCCCTTTTTCCGATAAAAATTCGGCGAGCCGGTTAGCGCCGTGTTTTGTTCGGGTAAAAACTAAAACCTGTTTCCAATTCTGAGAGGCAATCAAATGAGAAAGGAGTTCTCGTTTATTCTTGTTGTCGACGGAATAGACGAGTTGAGAGATCATTTCCACAGGAGTATTGTGAGCAAGCGTTTCAATCGACTTAGGAGATTTTAAAAGGCTTGCTGCTAGGCTTTTTATTTCAGGAGAGAAGGTCGCGGAAAATAATAGATTCTGTCGGTTTTTGGGAAGGAGGTCGAGTATTTTGCGGATGTCGCGGATAAATCCCATGTCCAGCATCCGATCAGCTTCGTCGAGGATGAGGTATTCGACTTGCGAAAGATCGATTGTTTTCTGTCCGACGTGATCCAAAAGGCGTCCCGGCGTAGCGATGACGATATCCACCCCATTTCGTAAACTGCTGATCTGAGGATTGATATTCACCCCGCCAAAGATGACGGTGGATTTTAAGGGGAGGTACTTTCCATAAGCGGTTACGTTTTCTCCAACTTGAGCGGCGAGCTCGCGCGTTGGAGCTAGAATCAGCGCACGCACGGCGGTTTTTCCTCGAATCTTGCTCTTTATAAGTCGCTGTAAAAGCGGTAGAGTGAATCCCGCAGTTTTGCCGGTGCCCGTTTGAGATCCGGCCATGATGTCGTTGCCTTCGAGAATCAAAGGAATCGCTTGTTTCTGAATAGGTGTTGGTTCAGTATATCCCTCTTCCTGAATCGCTCGGAGCAATTCGTCGAGTAGGTTGAGATCTTTGAATGACATAATTTTTCCAGTTAAAATTTAATCTATATTAACACGAATGGAATTAAATAGATATTTCTATTTTTTCTTAATATGACAGCTGTAAAGGTGAATAGAGCAAAGAGTCGGAACAGGGCCGGCCAGGAGTTCCGATATGTTTAGGAAGTTTCAAATTCTTTCTTCTTTTTTTCGAGGGAGTCATAGAGTTCATAGGTCTTCGCTTCCAGCTCGTCGATCTCTTTTTGCCTGCTTCCGATTGATTTCAATAGATCGGGAGAAGGGGCATCCGATTGAAGAAATCTCATCTCTTTTTTCTGCTCTTCTTCGAGGGCATTGATTTTTTTCTCACACTCCTCAATTCGGGCGTAAATTGGCTTTAACTCAGAAGCTCTTTTGGCCATGAAATCGGCTCGGTCTTTTCGATCGTCGGTCTTGCTTTTTTTAGGAGGCGTTGTTTTTTTTTCTTCTTTCCAACCGATCTCTTCCAAGAACTCCTCATAATTGCCCAAGAAGAGAGTTTGCTTTGCCTCTTCGCAGAAAATGATTTTGTTCAATTCCAGTCGTTTCAGGATCAATTCGCTGTGGGTGACGAGGAGGATGGATCCGGAAAAGTCTTCGAGCGCGTCGATTAATGCTTCGATTGATTCAATATCCAAATGGTGCGTGGGCTCGTCCAAAAGGAGGAGATTACAGGGCTTGGCTACAATTTTGGCAAGGAGGACACGGCTCTTTTCTCCGCCAGAAAGAACCGAGAGTTTTTTTTCCGAAAGGGCTCCAGAGAACATCATGCTCCCTGCAATTGCCTTGACTTCGGTAAAATTGAGGGCCGTATTGGCGGAGGCTATTTCTTCTTCGATCGTATGCTGGCTGCTAAGTCTATCGATGTGGGTTTGGCCGAAATATCCCAGCCTTGTATTGTCGGAGTATTCCAATAAGCCATTGGCTGGGATCAGATCTTTTCCGAGCAGGCGGAGCAATGTCGATTTTCCGCGGCCGTTTTTTCCGATGATGGCGATTCGTTCGCCTTTTTCGATTTCAAGGGAGAAATCCTTAATGAGGAGATTCTCGTCGTAAGTGAAGCGCAAGTGCTTTGCATCAAGCATTTTTTTTCCCGGGAAAGGAGCTTCATTGAAGGAAAAAGAGAGATGAGAGAGTTGGTTCAATTTTTCCAACACAGGTTCTCGTTCGATCATTTTCTTTTTCGATTGGGCTAAACCAGCTGTGGACGCAGATGCTCCGAAGCGGTCTACAAAGCTTTGCAAATGGGCTAACTTTTTTTCAGTTTTTATCCGAGTTTTTTCGTGGACCTCTTCTTCTTGGAGGATTTGTTGGAAGAAATCGATCGAGCTTCCTTTGATCTTTCTTACTTTTTCTCTGTGGAGTCCCATCGTGTGGGTCGTCACACTGTCCAAAAATTCGCGGTCGTGGGAAATGAGGATGAATTCTCCTTTCCATCGCGATAAAAAGTTGGAAAGCCATCGGATCGATTGGATATCGAGGTAGTTGGTCGGTTCGTCCAAAAGAAGGCAGTCTGGCTCTGAAAGGAGTACTTTCGCCAGGTGGAGGCGCAGATGGTATCCTCCGGAAAATTGGTCAGGGGAGCAGTAGAGGTCTTCCTCGGTAAAACCGAGACCGAAGAGGATTTTCTCCGCTTTGTAGACGAGGTCTCTTTCATGGGGCTGCAATCCGAGGGCGGCTTCTTCGATCAAAGTAGCCTCACCAAAGTGGATATGCTGTTGCAGATAGCCAATCCGGTAATCTTTAGGAACGCTGATTGCACCCCGGTCCTGCTCCATTTCTCCGACGATGAGGCGAAAAAGAGTCGATTTGCCCGATCCGTTGCGACCGACAAGCCCGCAACGCTCTCCTTTTTGGAGAGTAAAGGAGGCATTCTCGAAGAGAGGATGGCCGGAAAAAGAGAGGGTAACGCGATCGAATTGAATCATGATTTATATTGGGGTAGTTAGAGCCGGTAAATTCCGTTAATAGTGGCCGATCAGCGGTCGAATTGAATCATTATTTATACGATCAGGTCATTAGTTAGGTTCTATGAATCAGGGACATTGAAAAGATAATGATAACTCTGATCGTTCCATGTTTTCAAACAACCACGGGCTAGAACCCGTGGATCACCTACGCCTATTTGGCCATAGAGCGATGATCGCCTTATTCTAACAAAACATGCCAATTTACGTCAAAAATAACTTAATACCATTTACGAAAAATAAATTCATAAATTAGCCCCTGATCTCGAGCAAAAGATTTTTCAACCTATTTGAGGTATTAACAAATTCATCCCAAGTAGCCATGCTAAGAATTCTGAGATACGTTCCGGTGAGGCCGGAGTCACAGGTAGCAGGCCTTATCTTGCTGAAATTTTTTTATTTTGATAGTATTTTTATTAATTATCTGTGTTTAAAGTTTTTGTTAAATTGACTTTTGGACTGCATTTTTATATCTTTTTTGCAAAAAAAGGTGGTTTATGTCTTCTGAAACAATAATGTTAACAAATGCAAAAAAGTTTTAAATTCATTAAAAAATGAGGCTCAACTTTATTTAGGACCGAAATTTACCATTGAGACTGATCCGAGCAAAAGGGGACAGTTTCCCGACCTTATATCTGCTCTTAATCCCAAAGATCCAGATTTTGACAAGATGTGGTTTGCTTTAAAAGCGATTGCATCTCAACAAGATCCCACCTCGCTTCCTTGTTTTGAAAAGATAAAAACTGCCGTTGCTCCCTTATTGCCGATGTCGCAATTGCCTGAACCAAAAATGCTTCAGAAAGATTTGTCCGCTATTTTGCTCGCCTTAGATGCTGCTGTAGTTTTATTAAATATTGCATGTCTTGGCAAGCTGCAAGATGATTTAATCCGAGAAGAAAGTTCTTCCAGTTCCTTCTTTCAAGTCGGTGAAATAGATTTCTTGAAGACCCCTTCAATCAATTCGCGAGAATCATTAGCCCTTCTTTTCCGGTGGGGGAATTTTTATCAAACATCAACGAAAGAGCCTCTATTCCTATTCTCTCCGAGCTTCTCTTCTGAAAACCGGAGAAAGATCTCG
>CAZFWE010000060.1:0-7963 GCA_964522685.1 uncultured bacterium
TTCCAACGACTATTTTCAAATTCGGAAGAACTTTGGATCAATGTCACGCGCTTGCCACCGCCGTAACCCCGACCGTGCGCCTCGCGCCATCCGTCCGACTGCTCGCCTACGATACGATAGACATGAACGCCCGATCCTGTCGGAAAATAGCCCGCAGTTGAAATAATATCGTTTTGGTGAAGATAAATATTCACGTCATGTTCGTCGCCATCGAATGGCCCTTTCCAAAGAAACGGATACAATCCCGCCGGATTATAAACATTGACGCTACCCACAAGATCTCTATGATTGCGAAGAATGTGGAAACAAAGAGCTCCGCCTAAACTCGTTCCATAGAGATTGACGTCTCTATTTTGGCAATGGCGATCAATCCAAGAATCGATCTTGCTATGGCCTAAAAGATAAGGCACATGCCCGACAGACATAAAAGGAGTGAAATCGGAGAGAATACTGATAAATTGCCCTTCTCCCCACGTCGTCCCGGAAAGGGTCATAAGAGGAGGAGCTTTACCTTCTGGATCATCGACTGCGACTAACCCAAAGGCTAGCAAGGGACTAAAAGGCCCGGGAGTCAATTCTATTCGCTCATCGATTGTATATTCTTTCGTCACCCATTCATCGTCTATTTTTACAGGAATAGGGAACGTAGCGCCCACTTGCGGATACACAAAAGGAAGAACGGAGATCATGTGCCCGATAAACATCTTGAACAAAGCTTCTCGCTGCGGCTCTTCGGCAAGCCGAGGAATCTCCATATCAGCCGACTTTTGAAAAATCTCTCTGAGTTCTTCCTGAAATAAACGACAAGCCTCGTCAGGATCCTGTTGAACCTCTTCATAAAATATAGCAACAGCCTCTACGCCAGTCATTCCATTCGGCAGATCATTTCTGCCCAACAGATATTCTGTGAGCGCATGAAGCTTGCCCGCGGGATCGGACTGCGCGCTAATCCCTTCGCCTTTAAAAATGCAGTTCCCTTCAAGAGCCTTCCCGATCCTGCGGAAGGATTGGACATTCAATAACGTGTCTTTTGTCCAATGAATCGATCGGTTAGCAAGAGCCTGGTCCCAAAGACACTCAAAAGCAAAATCATCATTTGCAGCATTATCACCCTGATCAATAAAAACCTTACCTAGATCGGCTAAGCGATCCCTGTAAATTTTCTTGATCCTCCTTTCCAAAACCTCTTCAGAATCAGGCTCATCCTCCACTACGATTGAAGTCAAGCGAGGAAGATCGTTCAGTTCAGCCCAAGTAGTTGCATCTGTTAAAGAAAAAGGTTGTATACTTTCCATAAATTTTCAAGTTTTGGGAATAAGATACAAAATACCCAAATTAATAGAAACATATTTCGAACTACATTCGATATATTCCCAGTGTCAAATAATTATTTACACACGTTCAAGGGGTTGAATAAAGAAAGCCTTTCGCGTCAGGGCCCGATGTGGGCAGTGGGCAACGGAACCACAAAAAAGATTCAGCGAATCTTTTTTTGGGCGGAACTGGGAGGGGGGCTTTCCCCGACTGGCCCCCCTCATGCAGCCTTCGTCGTCAGAAGAGAAGAAGAATTTAAAAAGGGCGAAAGCTTTTTAGAGGAATCAGCCGGGGGGCAGCTGCGCACCCTCTGCTAGCTTCCAACGAGGCAAGGGCACGAAAGGCTACTTTTTTCAAAACCTCGGCTACTTTTTCATTGGACAAGATCCCCCTTATTTCTTAACCTATTGGGTTTTGGAAAAACTTTTATTGGAGCGATTTCAGATGGAAAAAAAGCGAAAAATGCAGTTCGCATTGATCCTCGCCGTTGCATTCCTGACAATCTATAATATCTTACCGACCCTCTTTTTCTATGCACAGCCACTGAAAAGTGCTATTTCTCCTGCTGATGCGGCCAGAGAAGCTGCTCGCATAGCCCGGCGAGTCGATCAACTAGAAGAGCAGTCGATCGAATGGCTGGCCTCCTATTGCAATGGACTCGAGATCACCCCGCGGAAAATCGCGCCGGACACAAACAATACCGGCCTTCTAGTCCTCGATTTCGGCAAATCCGAGGAAGCCGAAAAATTCAAACAATTTTTCCCTCGCGCCGGTTCCTTAATCTCCTTCCTGCCTGCCCAGCTATCGCTTGCTGCATCCGAAAATCCGAAAACGGTCCTCGTTCAACGCAAAATCGATCTGCGACTAGAAAATAGCAACGCATTTCAATACATTCCCAAGTTCGAAAATGGAGAGCTCTCCTCGCAATACAAAGCGATTGTTCGCGATCGCGCCGCAGCGATCGCAGAAGCTGCCTTGGCTCCAGCAGCTCTTCCCGTTGATTCAGATCCTCTTCTATCCCTTGCATCCAGCGTTCTCGACATCTCGAAATTCTACGAAACCCACCCGGAACTAGCCAAACGACTTGCTGCCCACTTTTCTCACTCGATGGATATTGCAGCTTTAAAAGAAGCTTTCACCAAAAAACGGGATCAACTCAAGCAAAAACACCACAAAGATGAATCCTCTTTGGGGGAGAGCGAAAAGCAAGAGCTCAAATTCGCTGCCGCAGAACTTTTTCTGAAAAAACACGCGGGACTTTTCATTTCCGATGGGACATTCTCAACACAGGATTTTGAAAACAGCCTCGAGTTAGCTAAAAATCATCCCTTTTTCTATGCGATCCAATTCGACAACGGCAAAAATAACATTCATCTAAATCTGCATCCGGATGTCGTGTCGATTCTTGGTTCTGATGCAAACGAAAAACATCTCGTCGAACAACTTCTCGTCGATGAAGCCGCCAAAATCGCGCGCCTCACTAACGAGAAAATCGCCCAAACTCCTTTCGGTTATGCAATCTCGCTCCAAGAAATGGAAGAAGGCTCCGGTCTTCTCACCCTCAAACTCGATCAGCTCGCCAAAAAATACGCCGCCAATATTCTTTCGGCTCTCAAAAACCAGTGGCATCCTAGCCATCCCGACCTTGCCGGCCTTCCAATTCTCACTGAAAATGAATACGCTGCATTGCCGCCGCAAAAAAAGGGGCTTTGTCTCGTTATATCTGCTCCCGCAGCCGAAAAATCCAACTTGAGCCCGGCCCTCCAAAACCAGTCGATCTACGTTGTCTTCAAAGGAGTTAATCACCTCCTTAGGATCTACGAAGACTCCTCTACATCGACTCCAGCTCAAGCCTTTGCCAAAGATCTCCAATCCCTGGGGGAAATTTTAGGCCGGTTCGGATTCACCGGTTACCCTGGTTCTTATTGGAAAGAACTCTCCCCAGACTTCGTCTTCGAAAAGAAAAATTACTACGCACCTCTCCTCGCAGCTACCCGTGAAAACTTCAAAGTATTCGGATCAAAAAAAACAGCCATCCTGGAACTTGCCAACCACGAACAGCGAATTTTAACACTCAATAAAATCGAGACTCAAATCCACGAAGATCTCATAAAATGGAATGATGAATACCAATCATCCAGAGTCAGTCTCAATCCTGCCGTCCGCTTCGATTTCCCAAAGCCCACGCGCAGCCTCTTCTGGAATAACCTCAAGCTCACCTTTGCCAAAATGCTTCGCGGCGATGAACGGAAAATCATCCGTTGGGGTCTCGATCTCTCGGGAGGGAAAACCGTCCAGATTGAACTTCGGGACCAAAATAATCGCGTCGTCAAAGAAGAAGCGGATATCAAGCAAGGGATCAATGAACTTTTCAACCGCGTTAACAAAATGGGCGTCTCCGACGTCTCCATTCGCCAAATGGGACACCACATCGTCCTCGACTTCCCCGGCGGCCAAGCCCTCTCTGCAAACGATCTTGTCAAAGCTTCCTCCATGTATTTCCATATCGTCAATGAAAAATTCGGCCCTTGGAACTATGCTCTTGCCGCTGCTTCTGAACGATTTTTGATTGAAGTTTGGAATGAAGCGGTCGTTTCCAATAAAAAAGATCTGGAGAATGTCCAAATGATCGCGTTGCGGCATTTGTATGCCGAAACTCCCAGCGATGCTGCAAAAACCCTCCTTGAGAACGGACTTAAGCTGGCAAACCCGAAAGCTGTTTCCACAGAATCAAGATTCGACGAAACTCTCTCAAAAATCGCCATCTACCACGGGGATGAAGCGCAAGAGAATCGACAATCGCATCCTCTCCTCATAGTCTTTAACAATCCCGCTCTAGAAGGCAGAAATCTCGATAACATCCGCGCAAATTACGATCCTTCGAAAGGGAATTTTCTATCATTCGAAGTCAGAAGAGGATCTCCACAGCAACAGATCTATGCTTGGACTTCTGCGTTCAGCAAAGAGAGGATCATTGGCACATCTCGAGAAGAACTCTCTCAAGGGCATGGTTGGCGCATGGCTGTTATCCTCAACGACCGCGTCATCAGCGCCCCAACGCTCGAATCAGCTCTCAAAGATAGCGCCTCGATCAGCGGAAGCTTCACACAAAGAGAAGTCAACCAGCTCGCTTCCGACTTGAAAGCTGGATCTCTGACTTTTACACCTCATATTCTCTCTGAGAAAAACGTCAGCCCGGAACTCGGCCAAGCGGACCGGATGAAAGGTATTGGAGCCAGCCTCACCGCATTCCTTCTTGTGATTGGGGCTATGGTCGCTTATTACCGCTTCGCAGGCATTATCGCCTCAGTCGCCGTCTTAGTGAATCTCCTCATTCTATGGGCCGTATTGCAAAACCTCGGCGCGACCTTATCTCTCGCCGGTATCGCCGGCATCATCCTGACCGTAGGGATGGCCGTCGACGCCAATGTCCTTGTCTTTGAGAGGATGAAAGAAGAGTTCACCCATTCGGGGCGCATTGCATTGGCGATCAACGCAGGCTATGAAAAAGCCTTCAGTGCGATTGTAGACTCCAATGTGACAACCATCATCGCCGCCTTAATCCTCCTCAATTTCGACGCAGGTCCCATCAAGGCATTTGCCATCAGCATGATCATCGGAATCGCCTCCTCGATGTTCACCGCCCTTTTCCTGACCCGCTTTTACTTCAACGGATGGATCAAAAATCCGCGTCACACTGCTCTCAAAATGGCCAACTGGATCCGCCCATCGAATTATGACTTTTTGAAAAAAGCAGCGGCCGCTTTTTCCATCGCTGCGATCCTCATCGTAGCCGGTGGAATTTTGCTCTTTGCAAAACGATCCACAATTTTCGGCATGGATTTTACCGGAGGATACGCGCTTCCGATCGAAACAGCAGGCAAATCTGGATCCGAGAACATTGAATCCGCCCTAATGGCAGCAGGTGCAGCTCCTTCTGACTTCCATTTGAGAACACTGCAATCAAACCAATATGAGATCCTCCTTGGAACAGGGATGGAACAACCGGGCAAACCTTTCCATGCGCTTCCTCTTGAAGTTAACAAAAAAAACCCCCGCGTTGATTGGGTGCTGAAAGGACTTCATCAAGGGGGCATACAATTGACTGCCTCTTCCGAAAAAAATCTGGAGAGCAACTGGACAGCGATGAGCGGCCAAATGTCTGAAAGCATGCGAAACAACGCCATCTTTGGCTTGATGCTAGCGTTCCTCGGCATCTTCGTTTACATTGCATTCCGCTTTGAATACAAGTACGCTATTGCAGCGCTGCTTTGCCTATTCCACGACGTATTGATCACACTCGGGATCTTAGGAATTCTCCACGCCTTAAAAGTTCCCGTCCAGATCGACCTTAACACGATCGCAGCACTTATGACCATCATCGGATACTCTCTCAACGATACGATCATCATCTTCGACCGGATCCGCGAAGATGTCCGTCTTTCTCCGAATCGGCGGATGAGAGACATTGTCAACAAGGCGCTCAACACAACATTAAGCCGCACGGCCATAACCTCCGGGACGACCTTGCTTGTCCTACTAGCCCTTCTATTCCTAGGCGGAGCGACGATGTTCAGCTTCTCGCTCGTCATGGTTATCGGCATTATCTTCGGCACCCTTTCCTCTTGGTTTATCGCCAGCCCTCTAATGCTCTTCTTCCACGCGAAAGAAGAAGCCAAGGACAAGCTAGTGGTTCTTAACAAAAATTCTTGAGATAATTTCTAGCGTGAAAGCTAGCTAGATTTGTTAACATGGCAACTATCCGTATTATGAGGAATGTGGGAGGGGGCAGTTAGAGAAAACCTCCAGCTGACTCCATCCGGAAAGGGCGCGAACACGAAAGGCTTCCCTTATTTAATCCCGCGTACAAATCTAACACATAAATGATGAATCCGGGTATACTCCGATGAAATTTATCGATTGAGTTTAAATGTCGGCCAAATCCAATGAACCTCTCTGGGTATTCCCTGAGAAAAATCTTCCATTATTTCAAGCGATTACTAAAGAATTTGGAATTCATCCCGTAACGGCCCAAATTCTCATCTCCAGGGGCTTTAAAACTATTGAAGAGATCCATGAATATCTCTACGCAAAACTCCCCAACCTCCTCGATCCCGACCTCTTCCCCGACATGGACAAAGCAGTCGACCGAATTCTCATCGCTCTGGAAAAAAATGAGGTCATCTTAGTCTACGGCGATAACGACGTCGATGGGATGACCTCCGCAGCCCTCCTTACTGACTTTTTGCGCGCCATCGGACTCAAAACCCATGTCGATATCCCTAATCGGGCCACCTTGAAAAAAAGCATTATTGGCGACGCCCTTCAAATCGCCCTAAAAAATCATTGCAAGCTGATGATCACCGTTGATTGCGGCATCACTGCGGCTCGGGAGCTTGAAGAGGTCGTTCAAAATGGCATCGATGTCATCGTCACGGACCATCACGAACCGACAGATCGGATTCCCCTTTGCATTGCTACCTTGAACCCAAAGCTCATCAACAGTACCTATCCCAACCGCGAATTGACCGGAGTCGGCGTCGCATTCAAACTCGCACACGCCGTCCTCAATGCCCTCATCGAAGAAGAGAAAATCTTACCTTCAAAAATCGATTTGAAAAACTATCTTGATCTCGTCGCTCTCGGCACGATTGCCGATATGGGTGCCCTTCGAGGTGAAAACCGAATCCTCGTCCGCTATGGCCTCAAGCAGCTCCGCAAGCTCCGCCGCGTCGGCCTTGCAAAACTCTTCCAAGTCAGCGATCTCAACCCCAATGATGTATCTCCCGCTGATATCGCCTCTAAGATCGCCCCACGCCTCAACAGCCTCGGCCGCATCGCAGAACCGATTAAAGGCGTCGAGCTCCTTCTGATTAAAGATAGCGACAGCGCCGAAAAGCTTGCCCGCGAACTCGATCTTTTCAACCTCGAGCGGCAAAAAATCGAGAAAGAAGTAGCCGAGGATATCGAAAACACCATCTACCTCCATCCTGAAATTCTCAACGAGAAGGCCATCATCCTCTACTCCGAAAAATGGCATCCGGGCATTATCGCTATCCTTTCTGCACGCATCGCCAAACAATACAACCGACCTACGCTCATCATCTCCATCGAACAGGGAATCGGCAAGGGTTCTATCCGCACTATTCCCGAATTTCCCCTCCTTCCGATCCTTAAAAAGAATGCAGATTTACTCATCAATTTCGGGGGGCACGATTACGCTGCAGGGCTTACCATCAAAGAGGAGAACATCGCAGAATTTCGCCAACGGTTCATCCAAGAGGCCGAACAGATTCTCAAAGAGAAAGACATCGTCAGCAAGCTCCATCTCGACGCTAAAATCAACTTCAATGAGCTTACTTTCGACTTCATGGAATCGCTCAATCTCCTCGAACCCTTTGGAAATGAAAATCCGGCACCCATTCTTTATTGCGATGCGGTCCAGATTTGGCCGCCTAAGTTAATTGGGAAATTTCACATGAAGTTATTCTTAGAGCAAGGAGATCGAATGCTTGAAGGGATAGGCTTTGGCCTAGCACCCCGCCGCGAAGAGCTCAAGCGCAAAAATATAAACTTGCGCATCGCTTTCACACCTCATGTGAACATGTTCCTAAACAAAGCCTCAATCCAACTTCAGATTAAAGATTTC